>JAFXUU010000006.1 GCA_017524845.1 Oscillospiraceae bacterium | reverse complement strand
GAAGAATAACGCAGCGGCGCCTTCCCTTCGGGGAAGGCGCCGCTCAGCGTGTCGACACTTTGTCGACACGCTGAGCGGCTTCTTCGACTCCCGCAAGCTGCGGCCGCGTCCGGCCTTTCCGGACGGTCCGCCGGCCGGGCTCCGGGCTGGCATTTCCCGGGCAATGCTGGTATAATGACCGCAAAACAAAAACACGAAAGGAAGTCAGATCCTATGGAATACCGGCGCATATCGAAATACTATCCCGGCTGCGACGGCACGCTCCTCGCCGTCGATCTGTACCTTCCGGAGACGGCGGAGAAAGTCCCCGTGCTCTTCAACGTGGGCTATGAGGACCGCCGCCGGAGCTTCGAGGGCCAGAAGCAGGCCCTGGAGCGCTTCCTGGCGGCGGGCTACGCCATATGCCTCGTGGAGCCCCGGGGCCACGGGGCCAGCTTCGGCGTCAGCGAGGGCTTTTTCTCCCGGAAGGACGCCCGGGACATGAAGGCCCTCATCGACGCCATCGCCGCCGAAAGCTGGTGCAACGGCCGGGCGGGGATGTTCGGCGGCTCCAACAAGGGCCACATCCAGCATATCACCCTGGCTGAACAGCCGGAGCGGCTCTTCGCCGCCGTACCGGGGGACTGCCACGTGGACATGTATTATCAGAATTTCCCCAACGGGGCCTCCGCCCTCCCCCGCATGCCCCGGGGTCCCGGCGGGGACGAACGCATGGGCGACCCGGTGGACGACGATCCCGCCCCGGATTATCCCCGGGCCGCCGCGGCGGCGAAGCAGCACCGGCTGAACCTGGGCTTCCTGGAGCAGCACGAGCCCAATATGTTCCGGGATTCGGTGAACCCCAAGATCGGCTACGCCCCCAACGACGAGATCCCCGTCTGGTGCCGGATGGACGCGGTGCGCTACGGCAGGGCGGAGGTCTATGGCAGCGGGGCCTGGTTCGACCCCGGCTGCACCGGCCAGATCCTGGCCTTCAAAAGCTGGGGCGGAAGGCTGCTTCTCGGCCCCTGGCGGCACTGTGAGGTCTACGGCGGCGGCAGCGATCTGCCGAACGGCTCCTTCGACTGGGTGGGGGAGCACCTGCGCTTCTTCGATCGGGTGCTGAAGGGCCTGGATAACGGCTCCGCAGAGGAACCCCCCGTATACTACTACACCGCAGGCGCGCCCGCGGGGGAGGAGTGGCGCTATGCCGCGGACTTCCCCCTGGACGGGCAGACCCAGCCGGAGCTGAAGTTCACACCCGCCGGGGGCATGGCCGAGGGGGCCGACGAGGCGGGCAGGGTGGACTTCCTCACCCGGGAGGACGCCAATCTTTTCCCCGGCTTCGGCCGCCTGAACCGGCGCATCGACGGGGACATGAACGAAAACGACGCCAAGTGCCTGCTCTTCGATTCCCAGCCCCTGGAGAAGCCTCTGGAGCTCACCGGCGTGCCGGTGCTCGAGCTCTGGCTCAGCTCCACCCATTCGGATACCAACGTCGTCGCCGCCCTGGAGGAGGTGCTGCCCGACGGGCGCAGCCGCTTCCTCACCGAAGGCGCGGCTCGGGCCAGCCATCGGGCCCTGGGACGGGGCACGGTGCGGGACCCCCTCGGCATCCCCTACCACCGGAGCTATGCGTCCGACGCCCGGCCCCTGGAGCCCGGAAAGCCCAACCTGCTGGCCTTCAACCTGGAGGCTCTGAGCCGCATCGTGGGCGCGGGTTCCCGGCTGCGGATCTCCCTGTCCTTCGCCGGGAACGGCTTCACCCCGCCGGAAGGCTTCCCGGAGGAGATGCCCACCGTGACAGTCTACACCGGCGGCTCCGCCGCCTCCCTGCTCCGGCTCCCGGTGATCGCCCCTTCCGTCACCCGCTTTGCCGGGAAGTGCCGGGGGGAGGAAATGAACGTCTACGCCTTCAAGCGGGCGGTGTACATGGAGAAGCCCGGCCGCCTCTGGCAGAAATACGACTGCCGCCAGGTCTATCCCCGGGGGAACGAGGTGTTCTTCGTCACCGACGCCTTCACCGCCGTCCGCCGGAAGGACGGGGATACCATGCGCCTGTCCGTCCCCGAGCTGGATTTCGAGGGCGTCGGGAAGCTCCCGGACACCGGCCTGCTGGGGGAGACCTCTCCCGTGATCAAAAAGCCGAACACGGGCTTCTTCCGTCGGCCTGGGCTGACGCCCACCTTCCGCCACCTCTGGGTGGCTGCGGTACCGGTGCCGAAGGAGATCCCGGGGCAGATGAACCCCCAGAGCGTGAACACCCTGGACCTGCTGGTGAACGTAGCCCTGCCCGACGGCGGCGCGGACCGGACGAAGAAGTGGCCCTGCCTGGTGAACATCCACGGCTTCGGCGGCAGCCCCGACGACTGGGATTCCATCGACGCTCTGTTTCTGAAGAAGGGCGTCGCCGTGGCCACGGTGGATTACCGGCTGGAGCCCCCTTCCGCCTGGCCCGCCAGCGACGACGACGCCAAGGGCTGCGTACGCTATCTCAAGGCCCACGCCGACGAGCTCTGCCTGGATCGGGAGCGCTTCGCGGTGCTGGGCGGCTCCATGGGAGGCCAGCTCACGGCCATGATCGCCGCCGCCAACGGGGATCCCGCCTTCGAGGGGGAGATCGGCGGCAACCGGGAGTACGACAGCTCGGTGAAAGCCGCAGCTGCTTATTTCGCCCCTACGGACTTCTTCACCTTCGCGGACGATATCGGCAGGGTCTGGCCCAACCAGCCGGAGAAGGTCAGTAACGGCGACGGGCCCTTCGCCCCCCTGGCCTCCATGCTGGACTACGCGGGACCGGGCAGGGGCATGGGGGACGTGAAGGCCCACCTTTTCGACAGCGATCCCAAATATCAGGCGCTGATCCGGAAGGCGAAGGACGCCAGCCCTGTCTACCACGTGACGGAGTGCAGCGCCCCCACCGCCCTGGTGCACGGCATCTTCGACTGCGGCATCCAGGTGCCCATGGGGCAGAGCCTCCGCTTCTTCGAGGCGCTCACCCGCAAGGGCGTGAAGAGCCTGCTGCTGTGCAACAACAACGGTATCTTCGGGGAGGACCCGGAGATCAAGGACGCCGTCTGCGCCTTCATCTGCGCCAGGATCTGAGGACCTGAATGAAAAAAGCGCCGGCTCGCCCCGAAAAGGGCGTGCACCTGGTAAGATGAAAGTAGACACTGAAAAGTGCCTACTTTCATTTTTATGTTGTAGAATAGGAGAAAGGAAGGGGAGAAACGATGAGCAAGAAAGGCGTACCGCATCGGAAATGGAGTAAGGAAGAAAAGCTAAGG
>JAFXUU010000055.1 GCA_017524845.1 Oscillospiraceae bacterium | reverse complement strand
CGCTGGAAAGTGCGGTCATAGGAAACGGCGTGACGAACATCGGCAGATGGACGTTCGGCGAGTGCTCCTCGCTGGAGAGCGTGACCATCGGCAGCGGCGTGACGGGCATCGGCGAATACGCGTTCGATCGCTGCACCGCGCTGACGGAAGTGACGATCCCGGACAGCGTGACGAGCATCGGAGAAGAGGCGTTTGCCGAGTGCAGCACGCTGGAAAGCGTGACGATCGGCAGCGGCTTGACGGATATCGGCGATTGGGCCTTCGGCGGCTGCGTCAGTCTGCAGTCGTTCCAAGTGAGCGGCGCGAATCCCGCCTATTCCTCGGCGGGCGGCGTGCTCTTTGACAAAGCCGGAGCGCTGCTGATCCTGTATCCCTGCGCCAAAAGCGGGGCGTATACAATACCGTCGGGCGTAACGAGCATCAGCGACGATGCGTTTTACCGCTGCACCGGTCTGACGGCGGTGACGATCCCGGACAGCGTGACGGATATCGGTATGGGTGCGTTTGCCGAGTGCAGCACGCTGGAAAGTGCGGTCATAGGAAACGGCGTGACGAACATCGGCAGATGGACGTTCGGCGAGTGCTCCTCGCTGGAGAGCGTGACCATCGGCAGCGGCGTGACAAGCATCGGCGACCATGCGTTTTACGGCTGCAGCGCGCTGACCGACGTATACTGCTGCGGGAGCGAAGAAGCGTGGGCCGCGGTCTCCGTGGGTGAAAACAACGATCCCCTGCTGAACGCGGCGTTCCAGTACAGCTGGGTCCCGGCCGGGCCTTTAGCCATCACCGGTGACCTCACGGACTACGCGGGGCCTTTGGGGAGCACGGCGAGCTTCACGGTGGAGGCGACGGGCACCGGACTCACGTATCAGTGGTGGGTGAAGAAGCCCACGGCGACAAAGTTCTCGAAGTCCAGCATCACGGGGCCCACCTACAGCGTGACACTCACCGAGGCCCGGAACGGGAATCAGGTGTACTGCGTCGTCACCGACGCTTACGGGAACACGGCGCAGACGAGCACGGTGAGCATGACCGTCGCGGCAGCGCTGGAGATCACCGGTGACCTCACGGACTACGCGGGGCCTTTGGGGAGCACGGCGAGCTTCACGGTGGAGGCGACGGGCACCGGACTCAGCTATCAGTGGTGGGTGAAGAAGCCCACGGCGACGGAGTTCTCGAAGTCCAGCATCACGGGGCCCACCTACAGCGTGGCACTCACCGAGGCCCGGAACGGGAATCAGGTGTACTGCGTGGTGACGGACGCCTACGGCAACACGGCCCAAACCAATACCGTGAGCATGACGGTCGCCGAGGCGCTTGCCATCACGGCGGACCTCACGGACTACACAGGGCCTTTGGGGAGCACGGCGAGCTTCACGGTGGAGGCGACGGGCGATGGGCTCAGCTATCAGTGGTGGGTGAAGAAGCCCACGGCGACGAAGTTCTCGAAGTCCAGCATCACGGGGCCCACCTACAGCGTGGAGCTCACGGAAGCGAGAAACGGGAATCAGGTGTACTGCGTGGTGACGGACGCCTGCGGGAACACGGCGCAGACGAACACCGTGAGCATGACGGTCGGGTAAAACGGTATGTGACCGGGGGCTTCGCCGCCGGAGGCGCCGCTGCGGAGGCCGGGGGTTTTGTCCGCGGTTTTCTCCCGGGGAAGACAGCTGCGCGGGGCGGTATGCCGCAGAGCTCTTTATCTTTCCTTTCTTCTCCGATCCTTACCCAACCTGACCTCGGTATACAATCCGCATCCATTTGGACGCGACCCGGGACGGGACGTCCGTTTCCGGGATGAAAGGGCCGCGGCAGCGCTAAGCTGCCGCGGCCCGGACTTTGGAAAGCGGTCCGTCAGTCCCCGTATTCGGGAACGTCCAGGGCATAGGGATCGAAGCCGAAGTCCCGGATGCTGCAGGAGCCGTCCGTCCGGATCTCACTCAGGAGCAGGTACTCCAGAAACTCCAGCGCCTCGCAGAAGGACACCCTGGCGTAGTAGGTCAGCCGCTCCAGCTGGGCGGCGGTGGTTCTGCCGGTGGTGTTCTCGAAGACCAGGTCTCCGCTGCCGGAGAAGTCCGGCGCGTACAGGTCCAGGCTCCCGTGAAAGTAGGGCAGGGATGACTCCGATGAGGGCGTGAAGCTGTAGGAGACATAGCTGGTCCAGTCGTACGCGTTCAGGGAGATAAACGCGGAATCGGTCGACCCGTCGGGATACTCGTAGATGTTATACAGGATGACGGCCTCATAGCTGCCCCCGTCCACGTAGACCGCCCCCAGGGTGCCGGAGGCCCCGTCGGAATAGGTATCCCATTCAAAATAGCCCTTGTCGGCGTTGTCGCCGACGGTATCGTTCCAGTTTGTCAGGATCCAGTTCTTCAGGACGCCGAAGGTGAGCGCCTGCCGGGACCCGGACTCCCCGCCGCGCTCCGCCGGCGGCTCTTCTGCGGCCGCGCCGGGCACGAATTTGTAATAGAACGCGTAATCCGTCCGGAGGGGGCCGGTCTCGTACAGCTCCAGGGAGTATACGTGAACGACAAAGCAGCCGGGGGCGGAGACCGTAAAGGAGGCAAACTGCCCCTCGCCGCCGTCGTCAAAAATGACGAAGTCGGAAACGGCGTAATCCCCGGCGTCGGGATCGAAGGGGCGGATCGTCAGGACGAGATCCCGGGCATAGACGGCCGCGGCGGAGGACATCAGGGTGATCTCGATCCGGCCCGGGGTGTTGCAGTAGGCAAAGAACCTGTCGATTTCGTCGTTCTCTACGATCCCGATCAGCGTGTCTCCGTTCGTCAGCTCAAAGTTCTCGCTCTCATAATACACGTTTTCGAACATGGCCGGGAGCGCCTGGTACTCCAGGTACGCGTTGACCTCGGCGTATTCCGGCAGACTGTACAGCCCGATGCCCTGGCGGTAGGCGGGGAGGTCCCTCGCGTCGACGACCTTGTGGATGGGGACGGCGAAATTGAGGTTCTGCCCCGACGTGAGGAAGGCGGTGGTCACGCCGATCACCTCGCCTCTGGCATTGAGCAGCGCGCCGCCGCTGCTGCCGGAGGAGATCGGCGCGGTGATCTGGATGTATCCGCCGTATTCCGCCCGGGAGGGATTGGAGACGATCCCGTCGGAGATGGAGTTCTGCAGGCGTTTCGGGCTGCCGATGGCGTAGACCGGATCGCCGCCGGAGACAGAGGCGGAATCCCCAAGGGTCAGCGCGGGGAAGCCGGAGCCCTCGACCTTGACAATCGCGTAGTCCACCTCCGGATCGAAGGCCAGGACGCCGGTGATCTTATGTACCTCCCCGTCGGCGAGGACCGCGTTGGCGGAAAAGGCGTTGCGGAGCACGTGGTGATTGGTCACGGCGATGCCGGATCCGTCGATAAAAAAGCCGCTGCCGGCGCCGCAGTCGTACCCCTCGGCGTCGAAGGTCTCGATATAGAAAACGGAGGGGGAGCAGAGCCGGTAGACCTCCGAGGCCGTGAGCCCAGAGACGCCGCCGGACAGGATGACGGCGGTATTCGTCGCCGCGTCGTAGTCCACGGTGAAGCCCAGGGCGGCGCCGAGGTCCCGGAGCTTGAAGAAGTTGTACCCGCCCAGGTTGTATGCGCTCAGGCCGGCGTCCGACTTCCCGTTGATCAGGACCGTCTGGTTGGTGGGCCGGGCGGTGGCTGACTTGTCCTCGCCCACGGACAGCTCGTCCCCGTTCGGCGTGTATGGGAGGCCGGAGGTGACCGTGACGGTGCGCGTGGCCTCGTCGTAGCCCACCTCGAACTGGCTGGCCGTGCCGCTCAGCAGATAGGCGATGTCCCGCAGCCTGAAGTAGTTGCTGCCGTCGATGTTGTACTTCTCACAGCTGATCGGCCTCCCGTCGACGGTCAGCTTCTGGGGGGAGAGGACGACGGCGGCCGCCCCGGCGGACAGGGGCGTGAGGGCGAGCAAAAGACAAACGCACACAAAGAAGCAGAGGATCCTTCTCAAAGCAATGCCACCTCCGGAGACCTGCCCGGGAAAGAACGGCGCGCCGCCGTTCCCCGGGATAACGGTGTCTTTTGCACGCAGTATACCACGGGCATACAGAGAACGCAACCGCGTGCGGCGGAACGGAGCCCTGCCTGGTGCTTACCCGACGGAAAACCACCCGCGCAGCTTCTTCAGGACCTCCAGCGCCCGGAAGCGGATCTCCGCGCCCTCCGAGGTGAGGAGCCGCCGTTCCCCGGGGGAGAACACGGCCCAGGCGTCCGCTTCCTCCTCCCCGGCGGCGGCCAGGCAGAGGGGCGGGAAGACCACGCACCACCAGTTGCGCCCCTCCCCGGCCCCCAGGGTGACGGTGAGGCTCTCGTACTCCCCGGCGGGGAGGGTGAAGCCGCCGTAGCTCCGCAGGGGGCAGGCGGTCTTTCCCAGCCGGAGGGTGACGGCGGTCTCCCGCCCCGCCGCCCGCAGGGCTTCCCCGGCGGCCGCCGCCAGGTCGGGGAGGGCTTCGGCGGTCACGGCCTCCGCGGAGGGAAGGCCGCCGCAGTCTTCCAGCAGGGGACCGAGGGCAGCCAGCACCGCGTCCCGGGCCAGGAGCTTTTCCGCCTGGCGCGGTTCCTCGTCGCTCTCCGCCACCACCCGGAGGCGCAGCAGCTTCTCCGGCAGGGCCTCGGCGGCCGCCTCGTCCATGGCGGCGGTCCAGAGGGAAAAGAAAAAGAACAGAAGGAAGAAGAGACCGAAATACCGCTTCATGCTTCATCACCGTCCGTTTGGATTTTTTGGAAAGAAGAGAATGGGGCTTCCCGGCATGCCGTGAGGGCGGGCGCAAAAGCGCCCGCCCTCAGTTTATCCCGTTTTTTCAAATTCAAACCAGACGGCCGGTGGTCTTTGCCCGGTCGCAGCGGATGCCCTTGTCCCGCAGGGCAATCAGCGCCGCGGCGGCGGTCTCCCCGTCGGGAAAGACGCCGAAGACGCCGGAGCCGGAGCCGGTCATGGCCGCGCCCAGGGCCCCCGCCTCCACCATGGCGTCCCGGAGCTCCCAAACGGTGTCCCGCTGCTTTTTGGGGAGCACCTCCTCGAAGACGTTGAACAGCCGCCGGGCCACGCCCACGGTGTCCCCCGCCGCCGCCGCCCTTTCCAGGCCCGCCGTGTCCGGCCGGACGCGGAGCTTCAGCCGGTCCAGAGCCTTGAAGAGCAGGGGCGTGGAGCAGCTGAAATCCGGGCGGCAGAGCAGCAGCTCCCGCCCCGCGAAATCCGGCAGGGGCGTGAGCACCTCTCCCCGGCCCTCGGCCCGGGCGGTGCCGCCCCGCACGCAGAAGGGAACGTCCGAGCCCAGGGGGCGGCTCAGCGCCTCCAGCTCGTCCCAGCGCAGAGGCGAGGGGGACAGCCGGTTCATGATGCGCAGGACGGCCGCGGCGTCGCTGCTGCCGCCGCCGAAGCCCCCGCAGACGGGGATGCGCTTTTTCAGCCGGATGCGGCCCCCGTCGGGGCCCGCGCCTGTCTCCTGCCGGTAGAGGACGGCGGCCCGGGCAGCCAGGTTCGTCTCCCCCGTGGGGAGATAGCTGAGATCGCTTTCCACGGTCCAGCCGCCCGTCCCGGGCTCCAGGGTCACCTCGTCGCAGAAATCGGTGCTCTGCATGATGCTGCGCACCTCATGGAAGCCGTCCGCCCGGCGCTCGGCCACGTCCAGGCAGAGGTTCAGCTTGGCAAAGGCCAGCTCCGTGAGGCTCATGGGGCGAAGAGCATGCCCAGAAGGGCGGTCCCGTCTTCCACGTGGGGGCCCAAGAGTCCGTTGGCCTCCGTGTAGCTGAGACCGGAGCCTTTTTTCACCCGGCTGTCATAGAGAATGTAGGGAACGTAGCCGTGGGCATGGCCCCGGGTGTCGGTGAGAGTTTTGTGGTCGCTGAGGATCAGGAGGCGATAATCCTTCGTCATTTTGCACAAAATTGTGCCAATCACAAAAAAATCCAGATCCGAGATTGCGTTTTGCTTTCCCTGGATGTCTCCATTATGGGTGCATTCGTCGGGAGCCTCCACGTGGACGGCCACAAAATCGTAGCCGTCCTCCTCCAGAGCCTTCACCGCGGCCTCTCCCTTGCCCAGGTAATTCGTGTCCTTTTCCCCCGTGGCGCCGGGCACCATGATCCGGTCCAGGCCGATGAGGGCGCCGATGCCGTGGCAGAGGGGCACCGCAGAGATCACCGCGCCCTTCTTGCGGTAATGCTCCTCAAAGGAGGGAAGGGCCACGGCGGTGCCCTCCGCCCAGAACCAGATGCAGTTGGCGGGCAGCAGGCCCCGTTCCCGACGGCGGACGTTGATGGGATGGTCGGAGAGGAAGCGGAAGGACGCCTCCATCAGGCGGAGGATGGTCTCGCCCTCCCTGCCGCCGTGGGGCAGCCACGGGCCGCAGACCTCCGTGAGATGGTCGTGGGGCGGGGTGAGGACGAGACCTTCCGCGTCGCCCCCGTGCTGGAGGATGATGTGCCGGTAGGTGAGGGTGGGATGGACTTCCACCCGGGCCTCCTTCGCCAGGGCGGCGAAGGCCGGGTCCGCAAAGAGATCCTCCACCAGCTTTCGGCTCTCCTCTCCCTCAATGCCGCCGGAGGAATGGGAGATGATGCGCCGCCGGTCGAAGGGCATGTCGCCCTCCTCCAGGGAGGCCATGTTGCAGCGGAAGGCGACGTCGCCGGGCTGCAGGCTCACCCCCTGGGCAGCCGCCTCCAGGGGCGCCCGGCCGGTGTAGCAGCTGCGGGGATCGCAGCCGAAGATGGAAAGGATGGCGGTATCGCTGCCGGCGGGCAGCTCGGCGGGGCAGTTCTGCACGCTGCCCAACTCGCCCTCGGCGGCCAGCCGGTCCATGTTGGGCTTGTGCGCCAGCTCCAGGGGCGTTTTGCCCCCCAGCAGCGGAGAAGGGTCGTCGGCCATGCCGTCGCCGATGATCAGGATGTATTTCATAAGCGCCTCCCTGTTTTCGGAATAAGTCAGTATAGCACCGATATGCCCCCGGGGCAAGGGCGAAGTTTTCGGGGAGGACGGAACTGCCGGAGCCGTTCCGGCCGGGAGAAAAGGAGGAAAACCGTGTTCAGAATTAAAGGCGTCGGCCGTCAGTTGGCGCAGGCGGCCTGAGGGGAGGCTGCCGTGGCAGGAAAACGAAAACGGAAATACGGGGCCCGGAGCCTGACGGCGGGCATCGACCGGTATTTCGCCTCCATCAGCCGCACGGTGGAGGTGAAGGAGCGCGTCGAGACCGGACCGAAGACCTTTGAGGAGCGGACGGTCATCAGCGATGCCGGAGAGCCGGTCCGCTGCCGGGAGTACCTGGCCGTCCCCACCCTGTGGGGGCTCTGTGAGTCCCTGGGCGTCACCCCGGCGGAATGGAAGCGCCTCTGCGACCCGGCGGAGCATCCGGAGCTGCAGGACGCGGTGCAGCGGGCCGCCGGTCTCATGCGGGAGTGGAGGGAACAGACCCTGCTCACCCGAAAGGACGTGCGGGGCCTCATCTTCCATATGCAGAACCGCCTGGGCGGGCTGGACGCCCTTCCCTCGGCAGAGGAGCCGGAGCTGAGCCTTTCGGAGAAGGGGACCCTGCTTCAGGCGGAGCCCGATGAGGACGGAGACTGAGGTCCGCCTCCGGCAGGCGCGGCGGTGGTACGCCGCCCTGCGGCGGACCAGCAACGAGGCCTTCCTGCCGCTGTATTTCGACGAGAGCCGGTATCTGGTGCTCTGCGGGGGCGGCGGCAGCGGAAAGAGCATCTTCGCCGGGCGGAAGGTGCTGGAGCGGGTGACGACGGAGCGGGGGCACCGGTGGCTTGTGTGCCGGAAGGTGGCGCGGACGCTGCGGGACAGCTGCTTTGCCCAGCTGCGGGGCCAGATCGCGGAGCATTACCCCGGGAGCGGGGCCAAGATCAACGTGTCGGACATGCGGATCGTCTTCCCCAATGGGAGCGAGATCCTTTTCGCGGGGCTGGACGACGTGGAAAAGCTGAAGTCCATCTACGATATCACCGGCATCTGGATCGAGGAAGCGTCTGAGATCACGGAGCAGGAGTTCAATCAGCTGGATATCCGTCTGCGGACGCAGTTCGACCAATATCTCCAGATGATCCTCACCTTCAACCCCATCAGCATCACCCACTGGCTGAAGCGGCGGTTTTTCGACACGCAGGACGAGCGGGCAACGACGCACCGCAGTACATACAGGGACAACCGCTTCCTCACGGCGGAGGCCGTGCGGACGCTGGAAGCGTTCAAGGACACGGACCCGTATTACTACCAGGTCTACTGCCTGGGCGAGTGGGGCGTGACCGGCAAGACGGTCTTCGACGGGCAGGCGGTGAGCGAGCGGCTCAGCCGGATCGGGGAGCCGGTGAAGCGGGGCTTTTGGACGTTTGCGGAGGACGGGGGCCGGGAGAGCCCTCATCAGTCGGCTTCGCCGACAGCTTCCCCCAGGGGAAGCCGCTGGACGGAGGACGCGGGCGGGCCGGTGCTCATCTTCCGGGAGCCGGAGGAGGGGCGGCCCTACGTGATCGGCGGCGATACCTCCGGAGAAGGCTCGGACTGGTTCGTGGCCCAGGTGCTGGACAACATCACCGGGGAGCAGGTGGCGGTGCTGCGGCACCAATACGACGAAGATACCTACGCCGAGCAGGTGTTTTGCCTGGGGGCGTACTACAACGAGGCGCTGGTGGGGATCGAAGCGAACTTCTCCACCTTCCCGATCAAGAAGCTGGAGCAGCTGGGATATCGCAATCAGTACGTCCGGGAACTGCCGGACACGTACACCGGGGCCATCCGCAAGGCCTTCGGCTTCCGCACGAACGCGGCGACGCGGCCTGTGATCGTCGGCGAGCTGGTGGAGGCCATGCGGGAGGGGATAAACCTCGTGAACGACCGCACGACGCTGGAGGAGATGCTGACCTTCGTGCGGAACGAGAAGCTGAGAGCCGAGGCGGAGCCGGGCGCCCACGACGACTGCGTCATGGCGCTGGCCATCGCCTGGCACATCCGGCCACAGCAGCGCATGACGGTGCAGACAAAGGCGCCGGAGGGCGTGAGCCGGTGGTCGGAGGATATGTGGGACGATTACTATGCCGCGGACGCGGAGACGCGGGAATACCTGCGGCAGAAGTGGGGAGAGCCGAGGAGATAACGGCCCCTCATCTGCCCCCTCCGGGGGCACCTTCCCCCAGAGGGGAAGGCAACGGGGTGCCCTCATCCGGCGCTTCGCGCCACCTTCCCCCAGGGGAAGGCAGGCCGCTGCGGCGGGACGAAGGACGGGAGATGAAGGAAACGGAGGATGAGATGACGGGAGACAATCGGGCAAAGCTGGATTATTGGCGGGATTGGGCGGGGCGGAACGAGGCGGCCCTGGGGGACGAGCCCCGGCGGATGGACGAGCGGGAAGCCCTGTACCGGGGCGAAAAGCGGGAGATCGCGCCGCTGACGCCCAGGGACCGGAACCGGGACGGGCGGCTGCGGACGACCGTGCACCTGCGGAACATCATCGCGGAGAACATCGAAAGCGAGGTATCCTCCACCATCCCGCAGCCGAAGGTCACGGCCCGGCGGCAGTCTGACGAGTGGCGGGCAAAGCTCCTGGAGGACATGCTGCGAAACGAGCTGGACCGGCTGCCCATGGAGACGCTCAACGACATGATGGAGCGCACCGTGCCCATCCAGGGCGGGGCGTATTGGCTGGTGGAGTGGGACAACTCCCGGCGCACGGCCTCCGCCGTGGGGGACGTGAGCATCCGCATGCTGCACCCGAAGCAGGTGATCCCCCAGGACGGGGTCTTCACCGGCGTGGAGGATATGGACGCCGTGGTGCTGAAGCTGCCCCAGACGAGGAACGGCATCAGGCGCATGTACGGCGTGGACGTGGACGAGGGGGAATCCGACCCCGACGCCCGGACGCTGGACGCCGACGCGGACACCGCGGAGGACATGGTGACGCAGTACGTCGCCTACTACCGCAACGAGCGGGGCGGCATCGGCAAATTCTCCTGGGTGAACGAGACCGTGCTGGAGGACATGGAGGATTTCGAGGCCCGGCGTCTGCGGCGCTGCCGGAGCTGCGGGGAGATCATCGCGGACCCGGAGGAAAAGACCTGTCCCGTCTGTGGGGCGGCGCAGATCAGCGAGGGCGAGGAGGAGACGGAGGACGTCTTCACCCCCATCCGCACCGGCAACGGCACGGAGATCCCCGGGGCGGCCGCCAGCCTGGACGAAATGGGCCTGCCGGTGATGCAGCCCACGGTGCTGCCCTACTACAAGCCAGACGTGTTCCCCATCTTCCTGCAAAAGAACGTATCCGTATTCGGTCGGCTGCTGGGGGACAGTGACGTGGACAAGATCGCGGACCAGCAGAACACGGTGAACCGCATGGAGACGAAGATCATCGACCGCTTCGTGAAGGCCGGGACGCGGATCACGCTGCCGGACCGGGCGGACTTCCGCGTGGACCCGGAGGACGGGGAGAAGTGGTACATCGGGAACGCCGCCGACGCGAGCATGATCGGCGTGTATCAGTTCTCCGGCGATCTCAGCCAGGAGCTGGCGTATCTCGCCCAGGTGTACGAGGAAGCCCGCCAGGCGCTGGGGATCACCGACAGCTTCCAGGGGCGGAAGGACAGTACCGCCCAGAGCGGCGTTGCCAAGCAGTTTTCCGCCGCGCAGAGCGCGGGGAGGCTGGAATCCAAGCGGATCATGAAGGAAGCGGCCTACGCCGAGCTGTTCAAGCGAATCGTGCAGCTGAAGGTCGCCTACGCCGACGAGCCGCGGCCCATCGTGGCCACGGACGACCGGGGCGGGGCGCGGTACGAGGAGTTCAACCGCTACGACTTTTACGAGCAGGACGAAAACGGGGAGTGGCGGTGCATCCTGGAGGACGACCGCTTCCTGTTCTCCTGCGACACCTCCACCCCGCTGGCGAACAACCGGGAGCAGATGTGGCAGGACGCGGTCCGGATGTTTACTGCGGGCGCTTTCGGGCCGCCCCAGAGCACGGAGGCGCTCCTGCTGTTCTGGACAAAGCTGGAGCTGCTCCGTTACCCCGGCGCGGGGGATACGAAGGAGTACCTGGAGAAACTCAGGGAAGAACAGACGAAGGCTCAGCCGCCGACGGCGGATGGAGACCGATAACGCAAAGGAGGGAACATCGATGGCGAAGGATTACGCGGGCAGGATCGGCAACACCGGGGCGCAGTTCGTGAAGGCACCCAGCCAGCTGACCCCGAAAAAGGGGCACGGCAAGGTCGTCCGGGGCAGCGATCTGCGGGACGGCAAAGAGCGGAAAAACGGCGACAGAAAGTGAGGGGAGGAAGCATGAGCATGGAGGAACGCAGGGAAGATAGGCTGCCGGACGGCATGCCCGCCGGGCCGGTCCCGGTCCCGGGCGGAAGCGCGCCCCGGGGCCTGACCCCGGAGCAGATGCAGGCGCAGCTCTCGGCGATCCGGGCTCTGGACCCGGAGATCTCCGAGCTGAAGGACATCATGACCGGGGAGGCCGGGGAGAAGTTCCGGCAGTATGTGAACCGGGGACTGGATTTCGTGGACGCCTACACCCTGGCGGCCAGGGATCGGCTGCGGAGCCTGCGGGACCGCCGCACGGAGGCGTCCGTCCGGGCCAGCCTGGCGGGGAAGGATCACCTTTCCGCCACCGCCACCCGGGGAGAGGGCGGCGTCAGCGTGCCCAAGGCTGAGCTGGAAATGATCCGGCTGCTCAACCCCGGCGTCAGCGACGCGGAGATCCGCAGATACTACGCCGCCGACCGGCAGCGGATGGAAAAACGGTAAAGGAGGAAGAACATGCGCGGTTTTATCCCGTATCAGAATGAGGACGGGCGGGTGCAGCCCTGGGAATATCTCCCTTGCTCCGCCATCACGCCCAAGCTGGGCATGGCGCTGGTTCAGTCCGGCGGCAATCTGGCCGTCGCCACCGGTACCACGAAGCCCACCTACATCTCCATGGTGGAGAAGAGCTCTGCCGTGAGCGCCGGGGACGTCATTCCCGTCATCCGGGTGACGGCGGATCAGGTGTTCGAATGCACCAACAGCGCCAGCCTCAGCGGCGTCACCATCGGCAGCAAGGTCACCCTGCACGCCAGCAACGGCTGCCAGGTGACCGGGACCACCACCTCCGGCGTGGCGGAGATCGTCGCCAAGAACGGCGACGCCGTCGGCAGCCGGGTGCTGGTGAGATTTGATTGAGAAAGGAGGAAGACGGAATGGCGAACATCACCTTTTCCGAGGGCAGCGGCGTCAACGGTTCCGTGTTCGGCAACTCCCAGACCGGTGTGCGCATGATCATCGAGCGCAAGGGGGAGCAGTTTGAGCAGGAGTCCGTGATCAACCGCATCTTCAAGCGGGACAAGTCCACCCACTGGGCGGAGAAGTATACCAGCCTCACCGCCATGGAGGGCTTCCAGGTGGCCGGGGAGAACGGCGCCTATCCCACCGACGGGCAGGAGGAGGGCTTCAGCAAGGTGCTGGAGGCCGTCACCTGGAAGGACAGCTTCTCCCTGAGCCGGGAGATCGTGGAGGACGCGAAGTCCATCGATCTGCGCAAGAAGCCCCTGGGCTTCATCACCGCCTATCACCGCACCCGGGAGAAGCTGGGCGCGGCCCTGCTGGGCGGGGCTATCAAGGGGGACGCCGCCGCCTCTTACGCGGGGGGCAGCTTCAGCCTGAAGTGCGCCGACGGGCAGAATCTCTTTTATTCCGCCCACCCGGCCAAGATCAAGGGCGCGACCCAGTGCAACCTCTGGTCCGACGCCTTCAGCGCCGACGCCCTCGGCATGCTGGAGGTGAAGATGCAGAACACCCGCGGCGACAATGACGAGATCCTGGACGTCGCTCCGGACACCATTCTCATCCCCAACATCCACAGCCTGAAGAAGGCTGTCTTTGCCGCCATCGGCGCGGACAAGGATCCCGATACCGCCAACAACGGCTTCAACTATCAGTTCGGCCGCTGGAACGTGATCGTCTGGCCCTACCTCAACCAGTTCATTACGGCGGATACCAGCCCCTGGCTGCTCATGGACAGCCGCTACAACGAGGAGTACGGCGGCCTGATCTGGCTGGACCGGGTCGGGCTGGACGTGAAGAGTACCATCGACGAGAACACCGACGCCAACGTCTGGCGGGGCTACGCCCGCTTCACCGCCGGGTTCCACGACTGGCGCGCCGTCCACTGCGCCGGCGTGAGCGGGGCCACGGATCTGTCGTAAGGGGGCGTGGATATGGCTGGGTATACCAAGCTGACGAACCTGGAGGTGACCGGAGACCTGAAGGTCTCCGGCACCGTGGACCTGCCGCTCGCCACTGCCGACAAGGCGGGAGCGGTGAAGCAGGGCGTGGCCGTGGCCGACGCCGCGAGCACCGCGCCCACGGCGGCAGAGTTCAAAGCCTTGCTGGATTCCCTTCGGGCTGCCGGTATCATCGCAACGTCCTAATTCGGCAAAATGGCGGGTATCCGCCCAAAGGACGAATAACCGCAAGATTTTGCCGAAACGTCCTTATCAAATCGAAACGACATGTTTCGATTTGGAGAGGAGGAGCCCCGGAAATCATCGAGCATTGACGCAAACGCGGAAATGCGACGAATTTCCGGGAGCAACGACGAAGGGAAGGGGCGGATGATCTCCGCCCCTCTCTCGGAAAAGGAGGAAACTATGGCAATTACATTTCTCGGTTATCTGGACGAGCCGGAGGAGATGACCAGCCCGAAGCGGCGGCTGCTGCTGGGCTGCGATTCATCGTCCGACACATCCGACCTGCCTACGGACAGCGGATTCGACGGCCACGGCGCACCTGCGCCCTGGTCTATTGCCCTTGTGCGCGGCGGCGACACGCAGATCCTGGGGGCTGACGGGACATGGGGAAGCCTGTGAACAAGACGCTGCGTATAGCGGCAATGTCAGCGGGGGAGGAGATCGGGCACGTTTCCGGGCCAATCGCGACTTTCCGGGGAAACGGAGACCCCCTCCGCTCCCTTCTCGTGGGTATCGACCCGGTGCAGGAGGGCACGGGCGACCCTTCGCCGGACAATGTGCGGCCTATCTCCGGGTGGAGTGCGGTCAATGTGTGGCGGACGGGGAAGAATCTGCTAGATGTAACGTCTATTTCGACTGTCAAAAGTACCGCAGCGAACACAAGAAATGGGTACTATTTCTCCACACCCGGAACTTATACCGTAAAAGCCAATGCTAGTCCCGGACGATCTGCCCACCTAAGTGTAAGGGTCAAAAGCGGTGACACATACGGGTCCGCAACCACTATTGTGCAAAACGGCGCAGCCACGGCCACAGCGACCTATGCGATAGTCGACGGCGATACGCTCATCGTTTTTGACGCAGTGGATAACCCTCTGAATACATCCGAGGAAATATTTGAAGCCGCAAACGTCCAACTTGAACTCGGCTCCACTCCCACGGAATACGAACCCTACTCCGGCAACCAGTACACCATCCAACTGGGCCAAACCGTCTACGGCGAGACGCTGGATGCGCTGGCGGGGAAGATGGTGATTGATAGGGCGATGGTGGACTTGGGAACGCTGAATTGGACTAAAAATGCCACAGGACAGTTTTTCTCCACGTTGTCTGACGATACTAACGCGGCTGACGATAAGCTCGGAGAGAATCTGTTGTGCTCGTGTTACAAGGGCGGAAACGCTTACACGGGCAACGTTAACTACACAATCTGTATCCGCGTCGGAACCAATAAGCGAATATGGGCGAAAGATGATAGATACAGCACGGGGACTGAGCTACAAACCGCGCTCGCTGGAGAGAAGCTCGTCTACGAACTGGCCACCCCCATCGAAATCCCCATCACCCCCACGCAAATCTCCGCGCTGCGCGGGCAGACCGTGTTGTGGGCGGATAGCGGGGATGTGGACGTGGAATACGTCGCCGTGGGCGGCGAAGGCGGGAAACTTGCGCTGCTGCTGCGGAACCGGAAGGAGCTGCTGATCGCCCTGCGGAAGGGGCTGACGCCTGCGGAGGCCGGTCTGCTGAGCTCCACGCTTGGCGGATTCGTCAGGCCGGGGCTGAGCACAGACGACGATAAAGAGGAGGATGAATTCATATGATTTCTGCCTGGCATCTTCTCTGGATCGTGCCGCTGGCCTGCATGCTGGGCGTTATGCTGGCGGCACTGATAAGCGCAGGGAGGGAGGACGAGAAATGAGAGCGAAACTGCCGGATTGGGCCGTGCGGGCCATCAAGACCTTTGTACAGGCGTTCTTCGGTGTGCTGATCCCGGAGGTATGCGTGATCCTTCAGCACGGCTGGCCGGAGAGCTGGGCCGTCCTCTGGGCGGCGATCTCCCCGGTGACGGCCGCGGCGCTGGCGGGGGCCATCTCCGCCGTGTGGAATATCCTGCTGGAGGCGAAGGGCGGATGAACTGGATCGCGGATATCGTCATCGGTGTTCTGGCCCTGATTGGCACCCTGGGAGGGGCATACCTCGCAAACCGCAAGAGCACCGCCCTGATCGCCTACCGGCTGGAACAGCTGGAGAAGAAACAGGACAAGCACAACCAGCTGATCGAGCGCACCTTCAAGCTGGAGGAGCGGGCCGAGGTCCTGGAGGAGCGGGTGCGGGTCGCCAATCACCGCATCGACGACCTGGAACAGAAGTAACGGCATGGGGACGGATCACAGACTGCGGTCCGTCCCCGCTTCCGAATAAGGAGGACGCATCTTGACACTGAAGGCGTGCATCGACTTTGTGGACGGCATCGAGCCGAACGCTTATACGAACGAGCAGAAGACGGTCTGGGTGAACGAATGCGAGGGGATGGTATACACGGACGTGTTCCTCCTGTCCCCCGCGGAGTACAGACCGCTGGACTATACGGCGGACAAGGACCGGGAGATGGACGTGAAGCCGCCGCACGACAAGCTCTATCCCCTCTACCTGCAGGCGAAGATCCACTTCGCCGACGGGGAATACGAACGGTACGCGGCCTCCCTCACGCTGTTCAACGAGGCCTGGGGCGAGTTCGTGCGCTGGTTTGCGAGGACCTACAGCCCGGCGGACGGATATCCGTCGGAGAACCGGATGAGGTGGTAAACGAATGGACTACTACACCAATCCTCCCTATTACCTGACGGCCTACGGGCTGGCCGTGAAGTACGGGTACCAGGGTACGGAGCAGGAATTTGTGGACGAGCTGATGAACGGGGCGGCCCACGCTGCGGAGGCTGCG
This sequence comes from Oscillospiraceae bacterium, assembly GCA_017524845.1. GTDB lineage: Bacteria > Bacillota > Clostridia > Oscillospirales > Oscillospiraceae > UBA1774. Next base: position 12,461 of record JAFXUU010000055.1, on the reverse strand, counting down.
TCCGTATCGGCTGCGGAGGCGCTGGCCAAGGCGCAGCTGGCGGAGACGGCGGCGGGTTCTGCTGCGGAGAGCGCGGCGGGGGCCCTGGAATCGGCGGCTGCGGCGGCGTCCTCCGCCTCTGCGGCTTCCGCGTCCGCGGAGGACGCCGCGGATTACGCGGGGCGCATAGCGGACCCGGTGGGCGGCCTGGTGACCGGCTGGCTGGAGGAGAACGTGGACCCGGAAACGGGCTACGTGATCGACGGCAGCCTGACGGTCTCCGGCGCGGCTGCGGACGCCCTGAAAACCGGGGCCGTCCGGGACGTGACGAATACGCTGCTGTCCGGGGGGAACGTCGGCCCGGCGGTCAGCGTAACGTGGTCGCAGGGCGGCATCAGCAGCAGCTCCGGCTCGACTGCCAACAACGACGCGAGGATCCGGACGTCGATTATCCGCGGCACGGCGGCGGCTCTGTCGATTATTTCCGTGCATCGCGTCGACGTGCTGGTATACGCCTACAGATACAGCATCAATTCGTCCCACTATGTCGGAGCCGTTACGACGGACTTCGTTCCCTGCCCGGCGGACAAGCGCATCCTGATCCCCCTGGACAAGGGGCTTGCCTATTGCGTCGTGGCCAGATACCCGGACGACGCGGACATTCTCCCCGCCGAAGGCAGCGGGATCACCATTCAGAAGTTTGCCATGGCCCGCGCGGACAGCTCGGCTGCCGCCGCCCTGCTGGGGGGAGACAAGACGCTCACAGGATTCGACTTTTCGTGGACCTCCGGGACGCTGAGCGAGGCCAGCGGCAGCGAGAACACTTCCGAACGCGTCATGCGAACGGACTTCCTTCGGATCGTGCCCGGGTCCGTTCTGAAGTTTGTCGGAGAGGGCGGCTCCAGCAGAGTTGCGTTCGCGTATTACTACGACGAAGCGAAGTCCTACATCAAACGGGTCGACATCGTCGGCGGAGATTCCGCGCTTGTCCCGAACAACGCCGCCTACGTCCGGCTCACTTACGGATACACGACCGCCAGCGGTGAAACGCTTAATGATGGGTTTGCAGAAATGCCGAAATACAAAATCAGTATCAACGAAGACCGCACACAGTTCATCCTCGACGTCCTCGGTTATCTGCCGACTACGGTCGTGAAGGGTTACATCAGGCCGAGCGGAGTGATCGCGGAGTCTACCGGAGTTTCGTCTTACCCTGTGTTCGAGCTGCCCGTCGGCAGGACCGTCAAGGTCAAGATCTGGGGGCCGTGGAAATACTCGGTCATGCAGGGCGACGCCGCAAACAATCTGAAGAAAACGCACCGGCTTGTCACGCAGAGCGAGATCGAGGTCGAGCACCCGTTCGTCGGGTTCACGTTCTACAAGTACGACGAGAACGGCGACCCCGTCGACGCGGATCCGGACGATTTCAAGAACGAGGTCGTGCTGTTCCTCGGAGACAGGGCCACGGATTCCGCGCAGCTCACCCACGACGTGCCGGAGAACATCGGCGTTCTGAACGTAATCAACCGGGCCTACCAGATGGCGAAGCTCACCTACACCGCGGCTGCCGATCTGCCGACGCAGGTCAACACGGAGCGGTATCCCGGATACGTTCCCGCCGGGGAAAAGGTCACGGGCGTCATGTATTCCAGCGTCCGAAGCGAGGGGCTGTACGTCCCGCAGTGCGTCAGCCTGCAGACCTACATGACGGCGCTGCTGAACCCGAACAGCTATATCTACCAGAAGACGGAGCCCGAGCCGCACTACAACGCCCTGACTTATTACGGCGCGGTCTGCTCGTCTATGGTGGCGTGGTGCTACGGCATCGACGACGTGGTCCCCACGACGATCTCCTTCGCCGATTATCCGGGCATGGAGATCATCGAGAATCAGAGCCCCTACGGGCTGAAGCTCGGCGACATGCTGAACTACGCCGGGAGCCATATTGCCATTGTGACGGACATCGTGCGGGACTGGCGTGGGCGGATCTCCACGATCGAGGTAACGGACCAGGTCAACTACAGCTCGCACCCGATGACCCGCAGCCGGAGGCTGTCCCCGGAGAGCATCCAGTCGCAGTATTTCGACAGCCGGTACGTGGCGTATCGCTATCACTACATCTACAAGGTGCCCTACACGCCGAGCCCGTGGGTCAACCTCGACGACGAGGCCGGGGAGCCTGTGTACAGCGCGTTCCTGTCGCCCCGCCGGGGCGAGGACGCCAACTGGAGGCTTGGCGAAACCGTGGAGATCGACGTCATGGACGCCGCGGAGTATACGCAGGCGGTGCTGGAGAAGTACGACGCCGCGGGCGAGGAATGGGACGCCGTGGACACGCGATCCATTCCGGCGGGACTGCTGCTGAGCTACGCTTCTCTGGACGCCGGGAATTACCGTGCGTATCTGACGGACGGGACGGAGAGCTGCGACCCGGTGTACTTCGATGTGATGTCGGTCAGCGTGTCTTACGCGGCGAGCGAGGGAGCGGTCGCGGTGTCCTTCGCGTCGGATATGGGGACCGCGGCGAGCGTGAGCTTTTGCGTCGCCGATCCCGGTTCCTCCGACTACCGGGGCGTCAGCTCGTTCTATGTGCTGAGCGACGCGGAGATCGAGGCCGGGGCGGCTGCGATCCCCCACGCCGCCGGGACGTTCCTCATGAAAGTCGAGTTCAAGACGCGGTTCGGCCTGTATTCCAGCGATCTGACGTCTGTGACGATTCCGTAAAGGAGGGGGAGAACATGAGCGCTGAAGCTGTGATCGCCGTGGCCCGGGGCGAGCTGGGGTATACCGAGTATCCGCCCGGAAGCAACCTGACGAAATACTGGCTGGACTACGGCGCGGCCATGCAGGGGCAGCCCTGGTGCGTGGCGTTTTTGTGGTGGTGCTTCGAGGAGGCCGGGGAGCGAATGGCATTCTTCGGCGGCGGCAAGACCGCCTCCTGCTCCGTGCTGCTGCGGTGGTATCGGGAGCAGGGGCTGACGGTGCTGGTGGACCAGGTGCAGCCGGGGGATATCGTGCTGCTGAACTTCTACGGCGGGACGGAGCCGGAGCATTGCGGGCTGGTGACCGATGTGTCCTATTGGAGCGACGGGCATAGAGCTGTCTACACCATAGAGGGCAACACCACGCTCGGAGGTGAAGGTTCACAGGACAACGGAGGGTGTGTGGCGGGTAAATTGCGGTATGAGTACCAGATCGTTGCCGTCTGCCGTCCGCAGTACAAGGCCGACGCTGGGGCGATCCCTCAGGGGCCTGCGGCGGAAGCTCCCCCGGAAAAGGAGCCGGTGGACGATATCACCGGGCATTGGGCGGAGGACAGTATCCGCCGGTGCATCGAGCGGGGGCTGATGCAGGGCTACCCGGATGGCAGTTTCCAGCCGGACAAGCCCGTGACGCGGGCGGAGCTGGCGACGGTGCTGCGGAGATTGGAGGGCGGCTGAATGGCGAAGCTGCGGGTTTTGACGGAGCGGCCTCCGGAGGCGGAGGGGACGGCGGAGGAGCAGATCGCGGCGCTGCGGGACTATATCCTCCGCCTGACGGAGGAGCTGCGGCACGTCCTCCTTAACCTGGACGAACGGAATTTCAGCCCCGGTGTGCTGCCGGGCAGAGGAGAGGACGACACATGAAGCTGCCGGAGGTAAGCACGGGGAAGATCATGCAGCCCGCGGTGATCACCGCCTTCGGGGGGCTGAACCACAATCTCAGCGCCGGGGACGGCGAGCTCTGGGACATGACGAATCTCAGCAGCCGGGAGTATCCCTTGCTGCGGCCCAGGGGGAAGCGGGCGACCGTCCGCACCCTGGGCATCCCCCAGGGGCTGGGGGAGGACGGAAAAAAGCTGTTCTGGGCGGACAGCGGTTCCTTCTACTACGACGGGGCGGCCAAGGGGACCGTCAGCCCCGCGCAGAAGACCTTTGCCGTTTTGCAGGGGAAGATCTACATCTTCCCGGACAAGAAGGTATACGACCCTGCGGCGGACGAGCTGGCGGACATGGAGGCGACACGGACGGGCTGGACGGCCTTCTCCGACGGGCAGCTCTACGGCGTGCCCGCGAAGGCGAACACGGTCTGCGTGGACACGGACCTGACGGCGCTGGGCTTCCGCGCCGGGGACGCGGTGCGGCTCCAGGGGGAGGAGGCGGCGGGGTACACCTATATCCCGGAGAACGACAAGACCGCCGTGATCCGGGAGATCTACGTGGGAATGGGTATATCCCACGGGGAGACCATCGAAAGCACCTGGCTGCGCTTCGACGAAAACACCTTTGTTCTGGACGGGGAGGGGCGCTGGACCTGCGCCCTGGCGGAGGCGCTGCCCGCGGGGGACTACCGCTTCGTCTACGACGGGACGGACTACTGCTTCACCACGTCCGCCGAGCTGGCGGCGGGGGGCAGCCTCATCTTCTTCGCGGACAGCATAAGCATCATCCGCTACAGCGCCCCGGGCGCTTCGCCGACGGTGGTCTCCTCCGCGTCCACCGGGAGCACGGGGACACTCCTCACCTTTGAAAACAGCGCCAATCCCTACGCCGGGCGGGTGACGATCACCCGGGAGGTGCCGGACCTGGACTTCGTCTGCGTCAGCGACAACCGCCTGTGGGGCTGCAAGGGGGACGCGATCTACGCCTCCAAGCCCGGGGATCCGCTGAATTTCAACGTATTCGACGGTCTGAGCACGGACAGCTGGGCTTCCGAGACGGGCACGACGGGGAACTTCACCGCCTGCTGCTGCTATCAGGGATACCCGCTGTTCTTCAAGGAGGACGCCGTCTTCAAGGTCGTGGGGGACAGGCCGGACAATTTCCAATGGCAGCCCTATGAGCGCTTCGGGGTCCTGAAGGGCTGCGACCGCAGCCTGGCCGTGGCCGCCGAGACGCTTTTCTATCTCAGCCCGGAGGGCGTATGCGCCTACACCGGGGGACGGCCCACCCTGATCTCCGACGCGCTGGGGCGGGACACGCGGTGGAGCGGGGCTGCCGCCGGGTCGGACGGACTGCGGTATTACGTCAGTATGCGCGGCGGGGACGCCTGGAGCCTCTTCGTCTACGACACGCGCTACGGCCTGTGGCACCGGGAGGACGCCAGCCATGCCCTGGGCTTCGCCTTCCTGGGGCAGAAGCTGTATATGCTGACGGACGAGGTCAGCGGGGAGGGCGAGTCGGCCACGGCCTACGGGGCGCTGCGGCGCCTGAACGCGCCGTGGTCGGCGGAGGGCACGCCGGAGGCCTCCGTGGCGTGGTCGGCGGAGTTCGCGGACTTCTTCCGCTTCTACGAGACCACGGACACCGCCAGCCAGAACAAGAAGGGCCTCCTGCGGCTCCAGCTGCGGTGCAGCCTGGAAGCGGGGTCCAGCCTCACGGTGAAGGTCATGTACGATTCCGACGGCGTGTGGCACGACGCGGGGAGCCTTGCCGGTGCTAAAGTAAAGTCGAGTTTTAATCTGCCCATGATCCTGCGGCGCTGCGACCACTTCCGGCTGAAGCTCGAAGGGATCGGGGACGCGGTGATCTACAGCCTGACGACGGTGAAGTACGCGGGCAGCAATCTGCAATAAGGGGGAAACACAAGATGGCGACGAAGATCGGGACCGGGGTGCGGAAGCTCCCCTGGACGGGGGAAAAGGCGAAGCCGGTGACGCTGCCGGGGACCGGACAGACGGAGCAGCCGGTGACGCTGCCGTACTATACGAACGGGAAGGGCGACTCTGCGGTGAAGCCCGTGCAGCAGCCTACGCAGGGCGCTTTCGCGGCGCAGCCGAATCAGACGGCGTATCAGAAGTATCTCGCGGACTATACGAAGGGGCTCAGCGTCTCCACGCCGGAGGAACAGGCAAAGTGGCAGGGCATGGCGCAGAACGCCGCCGCCGGGGGAACGGAGTGGGCGCGGGCGCTGGACGAGTTCTCCACCGCGGGGAATTGGAACAACTATACGGACGCCGGAGGCATGCCCACGGGGTACCTGAAGAACGAGAGCGGACATCCCGTGGGGAACTATCTGCCGGTGATGAACGGGAAGATCGCCTACGAGGGGCTGCCCGGGAACCCGGAGGATTACCGCCTCACCGACGCCGGCGGCAATCAGTGGGGGCTGGACGCGGAATGGAACCTGCAAAGGGCCGGTACCGCCGCCCAGGCTGCCGCCGCAGCGGCTGCGCGGGAAGGGACGGCGCGGAACGACGGCGGGCTGCACGGCACCTTCCGGGGCAGCGACGGGAAGCTCTACGACTACGACACCGCCTCCGCGGAGGACCTGGCCCGCTTCGGGCTGGGGCGGAACCAGATCACGGGGCTGGTGGGGATCATCCACTCCCCGGCGGACACCGCCGCGGCGCGGGGATACGGGAACAGAAACGGCAGCGGAGCCGGGAGCGGGGGGACGTCCTCCGGCGTCTACGGTTCCTTCAGAGGGGGCGCCGGAGGGGCTTCCTACGGCGGGTACGACTACGGCTCCGGGAACGGCGGGCAGACGGCATACCAGCGGGCGCTGGAGGCCTACGACTACGGGACCGCCCCGGAGTGGGAAGGCACGGAGTACGAGCGGCTGCGGGACGAGGCGCTGCGGAAGGCTTCCGCCGGGGAGTGGAACTACAACCCCTCCACGGACCCCGTATGGCAGGCCTACCAGAAGCAGTACCGCAGAGAGGGGAACCGGGCCACGGAGGACACCCTGGGCCGCGCCGCCGCCATGACCGGGGGCATGCCCTCCTCCTACGCCGTCACCGCGGCGGCCCAGGCCGGGAACAACTACGCCGCCGCCCTGTCGGACAAGCTACCGGAGCTGTATCAGGATTCGTACAATCGGTGGTTCAACGAGTACCAGCGGCAGCTCGGCCTTGCCGACGCCTACGCCGGGGCCGGGCAGACGGAGTATAACCGCTACCGCGACCGGCTGGGACAGTGGAACACGGACCGGAATTTCCAATACAACCTGAACCGGGACGCCGTGGAGGACGAGCGGTACGACCGGGAGTGGGCGCAGAAGCTGCGGGAGTACGCCGACGCGCAGAGCTGGAAGCAGAAGGACTGGGAGCAGTACCTGCGGGAGTACGGAGACAAGCTCAGCGAGCAGGAGCGGCAGTGGGCGTATCAGATGGCGCGGGACGCCGTCGGCGACGCCCGGTACGAGGACGAGACCGCGTACCAGCGGGAGCTTGACGCCTGGGAGCGGGAATACGGACTCGGACGGGACGCGGTGAGCGACGCCCGGTACGAGACCGAATACGGCGACGAGCGCTACGACACCGCCATGAAGTTCCTGCAGACGTACGGCTACGTCACCGGCCGGTACGCGGAGATCCTGGGCGTGCCCTCCGGCACGACGCTGGACCGGTTTTACAGCCTCTACGGCATCACGCCCAGCTACGACGGATATTACAGCAACGGAGACCTGACGCCGGACGATACGGTGGAGGATGAGACTTCCGCCCCGAAGACGGAGCGGACGGACTACGTCGGCGTTCACAGCAACGGCGTGCCGAAGACGCGGGGCTACGACGAGCTGGCGCATTACCTCGCCGTGAACAGCCGGGGCGGCTTCGACCCGGATTTCATCACGACGACGGTCTATCAGTGGGCCTATGCCAACCGTATCTCCGACGGGGAGATTCCGATCATTCTCAACGAGTTCGGCTTGTGGGAGAGCGCCCCGGAAGAGAATCCCAGCATCGAGGGGAAGATCCGGCAGTATACCAAGTAAGGAGGCAACGCAATGCCTGACCTTGTGAAGCAGTGGAAAAAAGCCCATCCGAACCTGTCCAGGCTGGGGGACGAGATCAACGCGGAGAACGAGCGGCGGGAGAAGGAACGGCAGCGGCGGCAGGAGGAATACCGGCGGCAGGATTCGCAGTTTCAGGCGCAGACGAACAGAGATATCGCCGACAGCATCAAGATGTCCTCGCCTCTGGAAGTCGAGCGGCGGGCGCAGGAAGAGCGGGTCGCCTCCCGGAATGCCGTCCGGACCGCGCAGGGGAACGCCCTGACCCCGGAGCTGGAGGCACGACGTCAGCAGGCGGCGGGGGTGAACCGCGCTCCGAACGCATACCAGCAGTACATGATGTCCGTCATGAACTCGCTGCCCCCGCAGGAGGAGACGAGGAGCACCGACGAGCTGCGGCGGGATATGAACCGACAAAACCGGCAGACTAATGCTGCGAGCAGAATGGCTGCGGATGAAGCCAACCGGAGTATGCAGGATCAGGGTCTTCTTTTCAATCCGGTCTATACCACGAACCTTCAGACGTTGGGCAAGACGATGGAGGCCCAGCAGCTTAAGGCGGACCGTGCCACGGCGTTGTACCAAGCGCTCAGCACTCAGCGTCGGGAGGATGAAGAACGGTCGAAGGTTTCGGACTTGATGAAGAACCCGGACTTCCAAAAAAACAGCCAGGGCAGCCAGGTTATTGCCGACGGCGGGATGGTTACCCCCACCGGTTCCAACCCCACGGCCAGGCTTTACCGCGACATTTACTACCGCGGGCAGAATAACACTGACCGCGCTGCCAGCAACGTGACCGATGAGGAAGCGGCTGTGTTCTTTTATCTGTGGAATACCCAGGGCGCGAAGGCCGCAGAGACCTACTATAAGGACTATGTGGAGAATCGCGCCAGCCAGCGGCAGATGGAGACCTTGCAGAACCAGGCGAGGGCTTACGGTGAGTACGATCCTATCGGAGCAAGCGTCGCCTCCGTCGGCACGAACCTCATGTCCGGCGTGGGGCTCATCGACATGGCGTGGCAGAACCTTGTCCGGACCGTGGGTATTACGGACAAAAACAAACCTCTCAACTATTACAGCACTGCCCAGGGCTTCGGGCTGAAAACGGACGCGTACCGGCAGGGTGCCTCCGACTTCCTGGAGCAGCTTGCTGCGGACGAACTGCGGCGAAACTACCCCGGACTGAAGGACCCGGAGAAGTACGCCAAGGTCGCATCCTTCCTCTATCAAACCGGCATGAGCATGGCGGACAGCGGCGTGGCCGCACTCCTCGTCTCCATCGGCGTTCCGGAGCCGCTGACGCTTGCAAATATGGGTGCTGCCGCCGGCACCCGCGCCATCCGTGATGCGAGGGAACGCGGCGCTACGGACGGACAAGCCTTGGCCTTCGGAATCTCTTCCGCCATCATGGAGGCCCTGTTCGAGAAGATCAGCCTGGACAAGGTCCTGGAACCGAGCTACGCCGGTACCGCCAAGGCTCACCTGCTGAACGCGTGGAATCAAAGCTTCACGGAGGGCAGCGAGGAAGTGATGACCACCGTCGCCAACACGGTGATGGACCAAATGATCCTGGGGGACAAGAGTGAGCTGTTCACACGACAGAAACAGCTTATGGAGCAAGGCGTCAGCGAAAGGACCGCTCTTCGTGCGGCATTCAGAACGTGGGGGACAGAACTCCTGGGGGACGCCATCGGGGGATTCCTCTCCGGCGCCGGAATGGGCGGCGTAAAGGAACTCAACACAGGTCTCAACGTCTTCCTCGACGATTTCCGGCGGGATTACCGAACCGCCCACGCGATCAACGACGCATTACGGCAGAACCTGGGTGCGGCAGCTGCACAGGAAGCAGCGTTGACTCCGACGGATAACCGAGATATAGTAAAAGAAAACATTGAGATAAGAGGTATTGCCGGAAATCGGGAAGGAGGAGTTTATGAGTCAGGAGAACGAGCGGAAAGAGCAGCTTTCGGAGAAGGATCGCAAGTTTCTGGAGAAGTGGAAGAAAGCAAGAGAGGAGTTCGCGAAACTTCCGCCGGAAGAGCAGGAACTGCGCCGCAAACGAGCGAAGGAGTTTCTCAGAGAAGCAACAGCCAACGGAAAGATCGTCTAACAGCAGCCAGGATTGCTCCAAAAGAGGGGTCTTTGGAACAAAAATTCACAGAGAAAGCAAAGAACCAATATAGTCTTAATACCTTTACCATAAAAGCCGATGTTTGGAATGATGTGCTTAGAAATGGCGATACCGCAATAAAAGATAAAGATATCCCGAGCATGGCTTGTATTGGCGGGGATATTTACATTCGTGAAGGAATAACCGAAGAAGAGCTGCAGATTGGTATTCCCCACGAAGCTAACCACGCCATGATGGTTTTTCGATATGAACCGTATCTCAGTTTTTTGGATGACGCGCCGGATTATTTGAATCTCGATTATCCTTATACTACGGAAGTATTGGACGCGCTTCTTGAGCACATCGAAAAAGCCTTCGCTGACCTAGAGAAGAAAGAAACGATTGACAACCTTTACGATGAACTGTTATCTGTCTTGTACGGAAAGGGTGTCAGTGGAACACTTGCAGGCTATTCGTCACGATTTGGCTATTATATCGATTACCGCCAGATCGTCAACGACTTCGATGAATTGTACCAGCGCCTGGACAACATCCATAAGAGTTTCCAGATTTGGAACAAGCAGCGTCAAAGTGCAGAGGAAAGCAGTCGCGGCACCGAGATCGCAAGCGGCAATATAACAGCGGTTGAATCCGGCGACATCGAGACCGCGTACTGGTTAATGGACCCCGCGCCGCGGCGCGAACGCACCGTGTGGCAGCAGTGCCTCGACGAATACGATCGGGAAACGGCGCGGGCTTCCGCCGTGCCGCAGCCTACCAAGTGGCAGGCATATCTTGACGAGTATGACCGTTTGTGGGCGGAGCTGATGGAGCTGGCGTCCAAAGAGCCGGAGCAGCAGGACACCGTATGGAAGCAGTGTCTTCGGGAGTACGATGAGGCGCAGCGAAGGGAAGAAGCGCTGAAGACCGTCGAGATCCTGGGATACGTACCGGAGGAATACGCGGAGCTCTTCGGGGTGGAGCCGGGCACGAGCTGGCTGGTCGTACGCACGTACGAGCAGAGACGGAAGCTGCGCGCCGAGAGGCAGAACGCGGAAGGGGAGCATTGGGACCCAGAAAGACCGGCAGTGGACGGCAGCGCTGACTTTTCGGATCGGGAAGCGTTCGAACGGACGCAGTCGGTGCGGATGGAGGACGATGCGCCGGAAAATGCGGTAGACAATTCGCCGGAGCGCGGTATAATCAAAATAAAGTTCCGAGATCGAGTAACCGATATGTGGAATGGGAGCGAGAATGTCTTTGAAGCGGAAGACATCGAAAAAGAATTGGAATCTTCGGTTGTCGGTGGAACTGCGTCTGAATATATACAAGAAAACGGAATCAATGTGATTATGGATTACTCGCTTGATACGAGCGGGGTAGCGGGTGAATGGACGAGAAAAGACATTACGGTATATGCAGCCGAGCATGTGTCTGCAAGGGACGTGTCGGCGACTATTGTTCATGAAACATATCATATGATGTACGGTTGGAATAACACGCAGGAAGATGAAGTCAACTGTCGGTTGATGGAGTTGATGCACCTCAACGGAGATGTGACAGATAAAGAAATCAAGAAGATTGTAAGATTTGTAAGGGCGAGTTATTCTGAGTATCCGGAGGGGAATCTGTATGGGTTTGGCAAGTAAACTGATCGCCGGGGAAAAGGTGGAATGTCCGAAGTGTAAAAAGGGCTATTATCAACCGGTTTTTCGGGATATTCCCATTGAGGAGTGCAAGAAATTTTCCTGTTCACATTGCGGGGATGAGATAACCCTGCTTAAAAAGTGGAGAGGGGAATAGCTTTTGCAGGATTAAGCAGTATGCCCGATAGGCTGTGACCAGATCGGCGGGGACGGTTCTTTGACTCTTTTCCAGCGTCGGAGTCATTGTGTGTGACAGTGGGGACGGTTCTCTTTGACACTTATCCGACTTTGTGTCACTGAGAACCGTCCCCACTGTCCCCCGTGCCCGCTCGATTCACGTAAAGGACAGCATCGTTGGGTATCCCTCGTATATGTCTACATCAAAAGCCATTGACGGCTACCCTGTAAAAGGTGAATTTGTCATTAAACTGATAATCTCCAGCGTAACCGGAAAAGACCTGGAGGGCTTCGGGGACAATTTTGAGCAGGAAGTCATTTATCAGAGAAACAGAAGGTTCTATGTTGAAGAAGTTGAAGAACGCGATGGAATCGCAACAATCGTTATGCAGGAGGTCCCTTATGGACAAGAAAGCACGGAGCCTGAAACCAATACCGGTCGCAGCGATCTCGCCTCAGTGCAACAAATGCAGGCACCTGATAGCAAGGAGGGGGGCTTGCCAGGCGTTTCCGAAGGGAATTCCGGACGAAATCCTGTTCAATCGGGCGGATCACAGGAAACCGTATCCGGGGGATCACGGGATTCGTTTCGAGGAGAAGGACTGAGTGACCCCACGCCGCGGCGTGAACGCACCGAGTGGCAGCTGTACCTTGACGAATACGATCGGGAAACGGCGCGGGCTTCCGCCGCGCCGCAGCGGACCAAGTGGCAGGCGTATCTCGACGAGTATGACCGTTTGTGGGCGGAGCTGATGGAACTGGCGTCCAGGGAGCCGGAGCAGCAGGACACCGTATGGAAGCGGTATCTGCGGGAATACGATGAAGCGCAGCGCAGG
>JAFXUU010000054.1 GCA_017524845.1 Oscillospiraceae bacterium | reverse complement strand
TCCTTAGCTTTTCTTCCTTACTCCATTTCCGATGCGGTACGCCTTTCTTGCTCATCGTTTCTCCCCTTCCTTTCTCCTATTCTACAACATAAAAATGAAAGTAGGCACTTTTCAGTGTCTACTTTCATCTTACCAGCTGCATCCGCCTTTCGGCGGGTGCCGGTATTTTAATGTTGGATTCGAAGTTTATGCCCCGAAGGGGTAAATCCCTTCCTCCCAAAACCGGACCCGCTTTGCTGGGCTCCGGTTTTGACTGGCCCCGTACCGTCAGGAGATTCAGCGAAACGGAACGCGTGCAAGCCGCCGGACGGCTGCCCGTCACAGAGTCGGACCGCCCGGCTCAAGCTCCTGGGACTCCTTTTTGGATTCCGGCCCCAGCTTCAGGTTTTCGTAGGTCTTGTTTTTGACGGCCTCGTTCACCCGCCTCGTCAGCTCCTCCAGACCCATGTTCCCCTTGGGCATGAGCTTTTCCTGCATACTCGCGGGCAGATCCTTATATTGCTCCCGCACCTTCTGCCGGGCTTCCTGCAGATTCTTTTCCGAATCCAGCATGACCCCCTTCAAAGCCTTCCGGTACTCCGGCCCCATGAATTCCTCGTGGTGGATCACCTTCGTCTTTCCGGGCTCCTTCACCATGTCCCCGATGATGTGCCCCAGGGTTTTATTATCCTTATTGTTCTGCAGGTCGCTGAAATAGGGATCCTCCCCCTTCTTGCGCTGCGTTCGTTGGGAGGCCCCGATGTAATTGTCCAGGTTGTTCAGGCGCATGATGTCCACAAGCGCATCCTCTGTGATGGGCTTCTCCCCGTAGCGGTCCAGCAGATCCCGCCTTGCCTCTTTGAGCCGGTTTTCCGGCTTCAGCGCTTCCGCGTTTCTCTCCTTCACCCGCTCCTTGTAGCGGCTGCTGATCTCCTCGGGGTCAATGGGCCCCTCGTACTCCGCCAGTACGGCCTTCAGGTCCTTGTCCCTGCTCAGGGCTTCCACGGCGGTCCCGTCGTTCAGGTGGTTCAGCAGCACCTGCGCCTGGGGGGTTATACCCGGGTTCTTCATGGCGTCGATGAGGATCGCCTCCTCCACCATGCTGGCGGCGATGTAACGGTACAGGTGACTCTCCGCCTCCATGTCGCCCAGGCTCTTGCCCCTGCAGGCAGCGCCCCGGAGCCAGGTATAGGCAAAGATGTTTTCCTCGGTGATCTTCTCCTTCTCCGTTAAGTCGGCCACCCCGGCCATCCGCACCTCCGTGCGCTGCCGGTATGCGTTGACCTCCCGCGCCTTTTCCCACGGGCCGCCCGACATTCGGGCCTGGTAGTCCTTCCTCAGGGGCTCGATCTCTTCGCTCAGCTCCTTCAGCTGCTTCGCTTCCCGCTTTTCCGCAGCGTCCAGGGCCTTTAACCGGCGATTCATTGTAGCCCGCTTCGCCACGTGCTTTTCGTATTCCTTTTTCCGCTCCGTATAGGCCTCGTATGCCTTGGAAGGTCTCTTTTGGAAGGTTTTGGAGAACCAGTTTCCGATGGTACCGAAGAAACCAAGGCGCGGCCTTTTGTTCCTGCTGAAATATGAAGCCTCTTCTTTCAGCGTGCCTTCGGCGTCGTCCCGCATCTTGGGGATGTATACCCTGTAATGCTCGTCGAGCTTCTTCCGCTTTTCGAACAGATAGTCCAGCTTTTTGCCGCTCACCGCCATCTCCGTGGGGTTCAGGGACTTGGCGGGGGTATAGAGCTTGTTTTTGTCCTGCTCCAGCTGGTTATCCGGGGTGATGATGTCCTGAGACATGGACAGGTAGCCGTAATCATGCATGAGGCAGTAGGGCGCCTGGCCCTTTTTCGTGAAGAGAAACAGCTTGTTTGCGTTCTTCTCGGAAAGCAGCTGCTTCGCCATGTCCTCCGGGGCATGGTACATATTGCCCTTTTCATCCAGCGCAAAGGCTTCAAAATCCGAACCGGCGGCTTTCCCGCCCTGGATGACGTCCTTTAGGTTCCGGGTCAGCTTCTCCTGCTCCAGGGGAATGAGCTCGCCCGCCTCCTCGTCGCTCCTCACCGCGCCGTCGGAGATGCTGAATTTCTGCTCCGTGATATAGCCGTCGTCCATGCGTTTGGTGTCGTTCCTGAAGACGTGGAACATCCGGCTTTCCTTGCCTCCGTTGGTCGGCTCATAGAGGCGCAGCCGGCGGTTGTCCTCCTTCATGGCGGCAGTGATGGCCTCGAAGCCCTTGTATTCCTTGCCGCTTTCCATATCCACCGCCCGGCTCAGGCCGTTCCGGCCCCAGCGCTCCAGGACGTAGCGCTCCGTCGCATCCAGCTCCTTCGTCTCGAATTCGGCGTTCTCCAGGGGGTACTCCGAGGTGATGGGCTGTTTGGAGAGGCGCAGATCCGAGCTTCCGGTCCTGGCAGCCCAGACGACGCCGGAGGCGTCCTTCAGCAGGAGCTCCCGGGTGGGTACGTAACCGGACCCGTCCTCCGGGGCGAACTTGGTCATAACCATGTCCAGGCCCCTGTATTCCTTGCCCGTACCGTCCTTGCGATAGTAGCCCTGCTCGTCCTTGTATGTCTTGCCCGTACCGTCCCTGAGAACGTTGCCCTTCTCGTCCACGATGGTGATGGTCTCGGGGTCAAAGTGACGGAGCAGCTCCAGCTCTATGTCGGACTTGGTATGGAGGAGCGCGCCGAACTCCGCCGGCTTTGCTACGGGCGCGGGATCTTCATTCGGCAGCGGGATCTCGCCCTCTACATCGAGATCCAGGTTATCGAAATCGTCTGTGATCCGCTGACCATCCTCGTTGAGATAAGATTTCGCATCCGGGCCCTTCGGGGCGGTAAAGCCGTTCTCCCGGTAAAGCGGATCCATTTCGGCCCGAATTTCTGCCAGATTGGGCTCCTTCTTGCCCGGCTGCTGCCGGCTGTTGTCGTTGGGGTTGATCTGATCCATGGCGTTGCCTCCTATGCGGATTTCGAATTCATGCGGCGCTGCATCGCGGGCTGCCGTCCCTTCGCGCTGCAAAAGCTTTCATGCAGCCTATCGTATCGCTTGTATCACAGCAAGTCTTCCGCCGCTGCATCACGTTCAGCCGGAGGCCTTGGTCATGCGCGGCCGGTCCTTCCGTTTTCTTCTGTTCTTCCTTCCCGGATCCCGACGGATCGTGCTTTGGCGCAGGAATAAACGTGATCCTGCGCATCGCAGTTCCGGGAATCATCCCGGTCGACGAACCGGGGTCAGGGTCCTTTTGTGTAATCCCTGGATCTGTATGGGGTAGCGCGTCACTCCGCTCGAGTCTTTTCTGCGTTCATTGACTGGACCATTATAGTCCCGAAAGCGTACAAGAACGTTACAACTCCCTGCGCGATCCACTCCGCTGCCTGTTTCGTGTTTCCGGTCACGGAATCATATACGACTGTCAGTTTCATCGCTCTTCTCCAAGGGTATGATTTCCGATCCCCCGTATCGCTGCAGATGTATTTCAAAGCCTGTTTTTCAAGGCTCAAATCCGCAAAACCGGCCGCTCAGCGCAGTTCCGGCAGGGTTTTTTCATAGGCAAGTCTCGGAGCACGGTCCGTTTCCAAATAGATCGTGCCGCAGTGGACAAAGCCCAGCTTTTTGAGCAGATTCTGCACGACCTTGTTATCCTCGTGGGTGTCAACGCGCAGATGCGGGCACTGCTGCAGGGCCCAGTTGATGCAGCATTCGCCGACGCCTTTTTTCGTGCCGTCGCTGGCAATGCGATGGATCACCCCATAAGGGCTGTCGTCCAGCCATGCTCCGCCGGTTATGACCGCGTAGGTCGGTTCTGCGTCCTTTCCGAAGACGAAGAAGAACGTCCCGACGATCCGGCCTTCATCGATGCAGACGTAGCTGTTTCCCTCTTCGATATCCTGACGGATCAGCGCCTCCGGCGGCCAGTTCCTCGGTCCCCACTGGTTCGGATTGCCGTGCTCCGCCATAAACCGGCGGGCATGGGCGAAGATTTCCATCATCCGTCCGACGTCCGATTCCGTGGATTTTCTGATCTTCACCGCTTTCAGCCTCCCTCCGCGGGGCGAATGCTCTCAAAGACCAGGCAGAGCTGATCTCTGAGCCGCCAGTACAGGTCCTCGTTCTCCTCGCTGACGGCGCCCTCCCGCCCGTAGACGGCATACAGGAACCGGCGTTCACCGTCTGCGCAGCTCAGGCTGCCGAGGAGCTCGGTATATTCGTCCGTTTTTGATACCTTGCGTTTAAGACACTTCAGGCTCGCCAGAAGTCCGCTGCAATCAGGGGATTCTTCCCACAAAAGGATCAGATCCACCCGCTTGTTCTTTTTTCTGACGCCTACAAGGTCTCTCCAACGCTCGGGCATCTCAAAGGAATACCACTTTTCTGTGATCCGCATGGCTGTCATCCTCGAAGCTTTCCAATATACTCGTCGGTCCGGGCGACGAAAAAGGACCCCGCATCCAGATCTGTTTCTGCTGCGCCTGACAGCTTGCAGATCGTCAGGTCGTACGACAGCTTCAGCAGCTCCAAAAGGCATCCTCCCTCAGCAGACGATCTTCGCTTTGGACGGCTTTTCCGCGTCGTAAATGACCTTCACGCCCGTCCCTATGCCCGGAACGGGGCTTCCCGCTCCGATCCATTTCCTTTTGGAATACTCGGCGCCGTCTGCCGTATATGAGACTTTTATGATGTGCGGGAATACCGCGCCGTCCAACGGCCCGGTCCTGATCGCTTTCGTGTTCACTTTCAGCCACCATTGCCTGGCGACGGAGACTACGGTTCCCATGGTTTCTCTTTGCTGCATTTCCGATTCTCCTCATTTCAGCCCTTCGATCCGCGTCCTCAGACCGTTTCCCGCCGTACTGTCCGGGAACGGCGCCCCGATCCCGAAAACCCGTTACCGCTTGATCTTCTCCATCGGTTTCCCCCTGGCCAGCTCGTCCACCAGCTTGTCCAGCTGCCGGATCTTCTTCATCAGCGGATCGTCGATCGCTTCGACCCTTACGCCGCAGATCGAGCCGGTGATCAGTTCCGCACGGGGGTTATAGCCGGGGGCGCGATCGAAGAATTCCCCATAGGTCATATCCAGATCGACGCCTGACATATCCCAGCCGGTCAGCCAGAGGATCACCTCGTCGACCTCTGCTTTCGTCCGGCCTTTTTTCTCCGCCTTGGCAACGAGAAGCGGGTAGATCCTGGAGACCTTCATGTCGAATACAGATTGTCTGGGCATGGTATCTGCTCCTTTGATCGGTTATATCCGAGTCAGAATACGGATCAGCCTTCTCGTCCCGCGCAGAACGAAGCGGACTTCCATCCGTACAAAACCGTGCTTTGCGCTTTGACGCACGCCGCGGGGCACAGCCGTGACCTTCCCGGCGGAAAGCGTAACGGCATCTTTTATAACGGCACAAATCTAATTCAGTATATAATATTTCCGTTCTTCAGGCAACGGATAACTGAGATTTCAACTTTTCCCGCTTCTTTTCTCTTGCATGAGCCTGACCGCAAGCAAATAACCGCCCAGGCTTCGCATCAGATGCCGTACCTTGGCGGTCGACTGTTTGCCTTGCTGCATTCCCGGCATGCGTTCGGATCTTTTGGGGATACCGCTCAGCATCTCCCTTGACGCTGTGCGGGATTGAACGTATAATCGGCTTGGAATACGCGGGTTTGGCTTTCCTTCCGGCGGGTTTTTCCCTTGATCTCCGGCAAGCTCTTTTCAGGGACGGCACTCGGAATCAGGCTGACGGCGTTGAGCCGATACGCGGGTCCGGTCCCACGCCCGACGCCGCAAGCCCTCCGAAAACCCGCGGTGTCCGCGGTTTTTCTTTTTTCATCGCAGGGGCCGGAGGTCTCCCCCGTCGGCTGCCGGCGATACGCTCATATCACGGAGGATCGGAATGGAACTGCGCGTCAAACGCTTCGGAGAACTGACCTTGGACGAGCTCTACCGGCTGCTTCGGCTCCGGGTGGCCGTCTTTGTCGTTGAGCAGAACTGCCCCTATATGGAGCTGGACGACCGGGATCAGGCGGCGATCCACGCCTGGCTGGAGGACGAAGAAGGGGTGCAGGCCTATCTCCGCCTGATGGACCGGGGCGTGGAGAGCGAATACGTCTCCATCGGCCGTGTGATCGCGGTGAAGCGCCGCCGGGGGCTGGGCAGCCGCATCCTGGCCGAGGGCGTCCGCATCGCCGGGGAGGTCTTCGGGGCGGACAGAATCTATCTGGAGGCCCAGGTCTACGCCGCGGGTCTTTATGAAAAGCAGGGCTTCCGGCGGATCTCGGAGCCCTACCTGGAGGACGGCATCCCCCACGTCCGCATGCTCCTGGACTGCGGCGGGCCGCGGGAGGCCGGAGGCGCAGATGAAGCGTGACGAAGCCCCCATCCGGGGCGGCTGCCGGCATTGCTGGGACCGCGCGAAAAACGGAAGGAGGTGTGCGCCGTGACGGAGCTGAGAAGGCTGTCCGTAAACGACGGACGCGACATATACGAGATGCTGCAGGCCATCCCGGGCGAGGAGAACGGCCTCGTCAACAGCGCAAACGGCCTGTCTTTTGATGAGTTCGGGGCCTGGCTTGCCAAAAAGCAGCGGGATTCCGGGCAGCAGGGCCTCGTCGACGGCTGGAAGGTCCCCTCCACCGTCTTCTGGCTGTACGCGGACGGGGTCCCCGTGGGCTTCGGCACGGTGCGGCATTTCCTCACCGACGCCCTGCGGCGGCAGGGCGGGAACATCGGCTACGGGATCGCTCCCGGCTTCCGCGGGAAGGGTTACGGGAGAGAGCTCCTGCGCCTGCTGCTGAAGGAGGCCCGCGCCCTGGGGATCGACCAGGCGCTGGTGACCATACATACGGACAATCTGGCCTCCCAGGGGGTGGCCCTGTCCAACGGTGGGGTGATTGCGGAGAAGACGGAGGACCGGGTGCTGATCTGGGTCCCCACGGACGCAGACGCGGCCCCGGCGGCGGGCAGCGGGGCGGGCTCGCGGTTTTCCGGCTTCTATTTCGTCAACGGCACGGCCTACGCCGGGAAGTCCACCCTGGTGCGGGGCCTCGCAGAGAAATACGGCGGCGTCGCCTGCGGGGAGAACTATCACGACGCCCTGCTGCCGGAGCTGGACCCGTCGGAGTTCCCCTGCCTCACCTACACCCGGGATCTGGAGGACTGGCACGAGTTCATCCGCCGTTCGCCGGAGGAATACGAACGCTGGTTCGACGGCGTGTCTCTGGAGTGCGAGCGTCTGGAGCTGCGCATCCTGGAAGGGCTCCGCGGACGGCAGAAGCCCGTCTTCGTGGACACGAACATCTCCCCCGACACGCTGAAACGGATCGCCCCGCGGCGGAACGTGCTCATCCTGCTGGCCGACCCGGAGATCTCCGTCCGCAGGTTCTTTGAGCGGCCCGATCGGGATAAGCAGTTCCTCTACCGGCTGATCCTGGAGGAGCCCGATCCGGAGAAGGCCATGGAGAACTACCGGCAGGGCCTGAAGCGCATCAATTCCAGGGAGCGGTACGACCGCTTTCTCCGCAGCGGCTTCACCGTGCTGTTCCGGGACGAGGCGCGCAGCGCCGGGCAGACCCTCGCTTTGGCGGAGAGGGCCTTCGGTCTCGTTTGACGCGGCGGGGACGGAGGCGGTCCCGCGTTATTACGTACATCGGAGTGGACCATGAAGGACATTCTTGTCACGGGCGCCGGGGGCGGCATGGGCAGGGCGGCGGTAAAGCTCCTGACGGCGAGGGGATACCGGGTCTTCGCCCTGGACCGGGCGGACTGCCCCGGGGACGAAAACGTCGTTCCCCTGCGGGCCGACGTGACGGACGAGGGCAGCGTCGAAGCCGCCCTGGAGGCCGTCCGCGCCCAAACGGCGGCGCTCTGCGGGATCATCCACCTGGCGGGCGTCTACATGCTGGATTCCCTGGCGGAGATCTCCCCCGCGGGATTCGAGCAGGCCTTCCGGGTGAACCTGGGCGGCGCGTTCCTTATAAACCACGCCTTTCTCCCCCTGCTGGGGGAAGGCGCGCGCATCGTCCTGGTAACCAGCGAGCTCGCCGTGCGGGATCCCCTGCCCTTCACGGGGCTGTACGGGATCACCAAGACGGCCCTGGACCGATACGCCTATTCCCTGGGCATGGAGCTGCAGCTGCGGGGCGTCGCCGTGTCGGTGCTCCGGGCGGGGGCCGTGGACACCGGGATGCTGGCAGAATCCACCCGCCGGCTGGACGCCTTCTGCCGCGGCACCGGGCTCTACGCCGGGAGCGCAGAACGCTTCAAAAGCATCGTGGACCGGGTGGAGGCCCGGCGCGTCCCGCCGGAGGAGCTCGCGGAAAAGCTTCTGCGCATCCTGGCCGCGAAGAAGCCCCGCTTCGCCTACGGCATAAACCGCAATCCCCTGCTGATCCTCTTCGACCTGCTGCCCGCGAGGCTCCGCTTTTTCCTGATCCGAAAGCTGCTGAAGGGGCCGGAAGCCCACAACTGACGCAATCATCCCAAATCATATGGAGGTGTCGCTATGCCCACGGTATCATCCGGGATCTTGTCCGAATCCAACTTTCTGAACCTGAAGGGGATCCCGCCCGAGGAGGTCAGGCCTGAGGTTTTCGATCTGCTCGTGGACGGAGAGCAGCCGGTAGCCGCGTTCAAGACGGTGCGGGATCAGGTCATTTTCACCACGAAGCGGATCTTCGTCGTGAACGTGCAGGGGCTCTCCGGCAAAAAGGTGTCCTATTTCTCCTACCCCTATTCCAAGGTCCAATACTTCGGCGTGGAGACCGCCGGTCTGCTGGACATCGACAGCGAGCTGATCCTTGCCTTCAGCAACGGCTCGAAGCTCACCTTCGACTTCAAGACCAGCGTGGATATCCGCAAGCTGAACACCCTGATCTCCAATTACGTGCTGTGACCGAAGGACGCTCAGCGCCCGGAAGCCGGGGACGATCCCCCGTGCTTCCGGGCGCTTTTTCCGTTTTTCCCTCAGATGACGCCCTTTTCCTTCAGCGCCGCCATCTCTGCGTCGGTCAGGCCCAGCAGGTCCTGATAGACCTTTTTGTTGTGCTCCCCCAGCCGGGGGGAGCATTCGTAGTGCAGATCGTTGCCGCTCATCTTGGGGGCGAAGCCCGGCACCACGAGCTTCCCCCGCTCGGGATGGTCGATCTCCACCATGGTGCCCCGGCTGCGGAGGTATTCGTCCCTCGTCAGGTCGTCCATATCCAGCACCGCGCCCGCGGGGATATCCGCCTTGCAGAGTATGTCCATGGCCTCCTGTTTCGTATGCCGGCTCGTCCACTCCGAAATGACGGCGTCCAGCTCCTCCCGTACCAGATAGCGGGACTGGGGCGTGCCCATGCGAGGGTCCTCCAGCAGCTCCTCGTGTCCGATGATCCTGCACAGCTGCTCAAACTGCCGGCTCCCGGGGTGGCGGGAGCAGTAGATGTGCACATAGTCGTTGTAGCCAAAGGGCTTGCAGGGATACATGCCCGCCGGGGCCACGTTTTCCATGGGCATGCCGTTGCCCGCCCGCTTGGGGGTCTTTCCCCCGGCGAAGTAATAGGGCTCCCAGTTGGCCCGGCCGAAGCAGACGCAGGTGTCCTGCATGTCCACCTCGATATACTGCCCCTCTCCCGTGCGCTCCCGCTGCAGCAGGGCGGCCACGATGCTAAGGGCGGTCATGTAGCCGAGGCCGGAATCCCCCACGTTCACGCCGGGCTGACAGGGCATCCCGTCGGGGAAGCCGGTCATGGCGGGGACGCCGCCGGTGGCCTGGCCGATGGGGGCGAAGGCGGGATAGTCGGCGTAGGGCCCGTCCATGCCGAAGCCCTTCATCTGCGTATAGACGAGCCGGGGATTCAGTTCCTTCAGGACCTCGTAGCCCAGGCCCAGGCGCTCCACGGAGCCCGGCCCCATGTTTTCCACGAACACGTCCGCCTCCGCCGCCAGCCGTTTCAGGAGGGCCAGGCCCTCCGGCTTCTTGGCGTTGCAGGTGATGGACTCCTTGTTGAGGTTCAGCAGGATGAAGCCGAAGCCGTCCTTGTCCGGGGAAACGAAACTGTAGCGCCCCTGCTCGCCTGTGACGGGCCTCTCCACCTTCCAGACCTCCGCGCCCATCCAGGCCAGGGTCTCGGTGCAGACGGTGCCCGCCTCGAACTGGGTCATATCCAGCACCCTGTATCCGCTCAGCGGTCCTGTTCCGCTCATGCTCTCTTTCCTCCCGCGATTTTTTCTTCGATGAACTCCCCTACCAGCCGCGTCATGTTCTCCCGGTTCCATTTCCGGGAATCCACCGGGTCCCCCCGGAAGAGGAGCACAGGGATGCCCGCCTTTTCCAGGGCCTTCACGATGAAGCCGGAGCCCTCCACCGCCTGCATGCAGTTGGCGGGGGCCATGTATACCACGCCGTCGATGCGGTTGGCCTTGGCCTCCCGGACGAACCAGCCGCTGTTCCAGGGGGGCATATGGAGGAAGTCCTCCATGCCGATGTAGCGGGCTGCCAGGGCCCGCAGGGGGTCCTTCTCATAGCCCTCGCGGATGTAGGCGTCCGCCCCCATGGCCAGGTACATGCTCCAGACGAAGGCCGCCCCGTACTTCTCCTCGAAATTCTGATAAAAGGCGAAATCGTGCCAGAGGCCCCGGCCCAGCCACATGAGGCGGTATCTCTCGTTGGGCACCGCCGCGTGCCCGGCGTCCGCCAGGGCTTTGATCTCCCCGTACATCCGCTTCGCGTGCCCGGCGGCCCATTCCGTGCCCCGCTGCCACTGGGCCTGCATGGTGGCATTGATGGTGTCCACCACCGTCACCGGGGCCGCGGGCGCCCGGGCGATGAGGTCCCGGGTCTTTTTATACCAGCGTTCCTGCTCGTTCACCAGGGCCATGACCTCGATGAGCTTATTGTCGTCGAACATCCGCCCGGTCTTCCGCTCCAGCCTGGCGATGAGCTCCTTCAGCTCCTCCACCGCCAGGTCCAGCCGGTCGGGATCGTAGAGCTCCTCCCAGCGGCCCGCGGCCAGGTCCCACCAGTTCTCCGGCACGTTGCGGGGCTGGGTGTTCTCCATCACCCAGAGCTCCGCGTCGTAGTTCCGGGCGAAGAGCTCGAAGATCTTGGCCTGACAGTCGCAGGTGAGGCGGGTGACGGCGACGGTGGGCCGGGGCAAGCCGCCCCAGGGGCCCAGCTCCCTGTCCTCCGGGTCCATGCTCTCCCCCAGCACCGCGCTGCAGTAGGAGCAGAGATCGTCCCGGTAACCCGCCTCCCGCAAAAAGTTTACATAACGCGGCGTCATCCGTTTGGCGGAGCAGATGGCCGCCCACCACTGATTCACAACGAAAGGGATATCCATGGCCCGGAAGATCTCCATGGGCACGTCGGCGTTGAGATAGGCGAAGTCCTCCCCCGCCGCGACCCGCTCATGGAGGGAGCGGAACCACTTTTTCTGATACGCGCCGGATTCCTCCGCCGCCTTCAGGGTCTTCACCGCCCTGCGCGCCTCGTCAGCCACGGTCCTCCCCTCCCTTCAGTTCTTTGACAAAGGCTTCCATTCTCTCCTTCAGGGAAGCGTCCTTCGAGGCCGGATAGGGCAGCCGGGAGAACTCCCGGGCTTCGATCCCCAGGGCCGCCAGGGCCTTTCTCTGCTCCGGGAAATCCCAGCTGGCGGCCTCCTCGAACATATCCATGCACACGGCGACGCCCCGGGCTCCCGCGCCCCGGGCAGAAGCGCATAGGGCCTCCACCCGCCGGAACACGCCGGCCTTTTTCGGAGAGGGGGAACGCAGCATATATCGCGCGGCCACGGCCTTCTCCGGTGGGAGAGCGGGGTCCGTGTCCCCCTCGAACCAGCGCATGCCGCAGTCGTGATCCTCGGCGGCCACCACCGCGCCCGCGCCCTCCAGCAGCTCGTAGACCGTGGTATCATACTGCTCCGTGCCGCTGAGAAAGACCCGGGGGCCGGTGAGGACGGGCCAGGCGGCGGCTTCTTCCGCCAGGGCGAGTACCAGCCTCGCGTGCTCCCCCCGGTCCATATAAAAGCCCGCGCCGGTGACGATGAGGGCCTCCGTGCCGCTGATCCGGGGTTCCGGGCTAAGGCGCAGGGCGGAGATCCGCCGCAGGGCGGCCCGCTCCCCGTTCAGCAGCCGCAGGGCGTCGGCCACGTCCCCGTCCGTGATGGGTCTTCCCGCCCAGGCTTCCGCCGTCTCCCGGAAGCGGGCGGCGGTCTTTTCATTCGCCAGCTGGAACTTGCGGGAAGGGGTGAAAAGCCAGTCGACGAAGGCCACGGGCGGCACCGGGACCTCCGGCTCCGAACGCCGCAGCTCCCGGAGGTAGAGGTAGAGGCGCACCAGCACGTCCGTGGAATTGGAAACGGCCAGGAAGTCGCAGAGACCGGCGGCCTCCCCCCGGACGATGCGGTCGAACTGGCTGCGCACCATGGGGTCGAAGCAGGCCTCCAGGTATTTGTCCGCCTCCCCGAGCCCGCTCTCCGGGTCCGGGGGGATGCGCACGGGGAGCATGCCCCCCGCGAGGATATATTCCTCCGGCACGTCGCCCCCCAGGCAGCCCACCGTCTTCCCGCCGCTCCGGCGGAATTCGGCGGCTGCCCGGCCCCGATGCCGCCACACGTCCAGCAGGGCGCCGAAGGCCGGGCTGGACAGGGCGCAGTCTCTCAGCATATCCGTTCCCCCCTTGTCTTTTGCAGCCGTCAGCCGTTCCCCGCCCGCCCGTCCCTGCAGATATCCACCCATTCTGGATATCCGCAGCAGAGCTCCAGCTCCCCGACGGACAGGCGCACGGCGCTGTGGTCCGAGCCCGCCGCCGGATAGACGGTGTCATGGAGCTTCAGGCTTTCGTCCAGATAGACCGTGACCCCCGGCTTGACCCCGAAGGGGCACACCCCGCCCACGCCGTGGCCGATCAACTCCTCCACCCGCTCCGGCGGGATCATCTTCGCCTTGCAGCCGAAGCGCTCCCTGTATTTCTTATTGTCCACCCGGGCCATGCCCTCCGCCAGGATCAGGACCGGCTTGTCCTCCTGGAGGAAGGAGAGGGTCTTCGCGATCATGCCCGGCTCGCAGCCCAGGGCCTCGGCGGCCTCCGCCACCGTGGCGCTGCTCCGCTCCGGGACGATGACCCGGTCCCCGAAGCCCAGGGCTTCCAGATATTCCTTCGCTTTTTCGAATGCCATCAGCAGCAGCCGATGTTCCGGGCCGCGGTCCAGGCCTCGCTGGTGGTGGCCATCAGGTTGCGGGACTTCAGGCAGTCGCCCACCTGATGGAATTCCGGAGCGCAGAAGCGCAGCGCGTCGGCCTCGTCCCAGAGGGGCGTCATACCCAGGGCGTTGACTACGGTGTCGCAGGGCAGCACGGTCTCTTCCCCGTCGGCGGAGACCCGGACTCCGTCGGGGAGGATCTCCAGGGCTTTGACGCCGTATTCCACCCTGAGCCCGTATTTCTCCAGCTGCATGGCGTAGGTGGAAGCGCCGGAGGCGGCTTCCCTGGCGGAGCGCATTTCCAGGATGCGGACCTCCCGGCCCAGGGAGGCCAGGTAGATCGCCAGCTCCAGGCCGGTGGTGCCCGCGCCGAGGATGGCGGTCTTTCCCCTGGCCAGCCCGGGCTCGGCGAACACCTCCACGGCGGTCTTCACGTTTTCGCCCCGGATGCCCGGGATGGGCGGCGCCGCGGTGACGGCCCCCAGGGCGGCGACGATGGCGTCGGGTTTCAGCTCCCGGCACAGCTCCGGGGTGACGGGGGTATTGAGGCGCACCTCCACCCCCAGCTTCTCCAGCATGTATTTCTGCCGCTCGATGTACTCTCCGATCCGCTTCTTGAAGGGCACCTCCCGCTCGCAGCGCAGAACGCCGCCCAGCTCGGCGCTCTTTCGCAGAGGATGACCTCGTGGCCGATCTCCCGGGCCGTAATGGCCGCCTCCATGCCGGCGACGCCGCCCCCCGCGATCAGCACCTTCTTCAGGCTGAGGGGCCGGGGCGGGCGCGCCGCCTCCCGCTCCTTGCCGGAGGCGGGATTGATGGCGCAGAAGAGCCGCCCGTCCTGATAGTCCTGGCCGACGCACTTGAAGCAGCGCAGGCACTTGCGGGCTTCCTTCTCCCGGCCGGAGCTCGCCTTCCGGGGCAGGTCCGGGTCGCAGATCAGGCCTCGGGCCATCTCCACGATGTCCGCCTTGCCGGAGGCGACGATCTCCTCCAGCACGTCCAGGTCGCTCAGGCCGCCGATGGTGGCCACGTAGGACTGCTTCACGTGCTTTTTGATCTCGGCGGCGTATTTCACGTTCATCCCTTCTTCCTGGAAGATGCCGGGATGGGTGTGGTAATCCGTGCCGGGGGAGAAGAGATTGCCGCAGGAGACGTGGATGATGTCCGCGTGTCCGTCCAGCTGTTTGGCGATCTCCACGCCCTCCTCGATGCCGTAGCCCCCCTCGAAGGCCTCGCTGCCGCTGATGCGCACCTCCACGGGGAAATTCCGGCCGCAGCGCCTGTGGATCTCGTCCACCACGGCCACGGTGAAGCGGCAGCGGTTCTCGGGATTGCCGCCCCACTTGTCCGTCCGCCGGTTGGACTTCGGGCAGTGGAACTGGTGCAGCAGCCAGCCGTGCCCGGCGTGGACCATCACCATGCCGAAGCCCCGGCCCTTGGCGTATTCCGCGGCGGAGGCATAGGCGTCCACGGTGGCGAGGATTTCCTCCTCCGTCATGGCCCGGCATTTCACCCGGCTGTCGTAGGGATGGAAGCCGTCGCTGGGGCTGAGGAGTTTCATCTGCCCCGGCGTGTCGGAGGCGATCCGCCCGGTCTTCTGCAGCTCGATGGTGGCCACGGCCCCGTTCCGGCTGATGGCGTTGGCCAGCTTGCCCAGGGCCTCCTTGTTGAACTTGTGCTCCGAAAGGTTGGGGATCTCGTAGCTGTTGGGAGAGCCCACGCCCTCGTTGTCGATGTTGCACTCCCCGATGTTGATGGAGGCGCAGCCGCCCTTGGCCTTCCGCTCGTAATAGGCGATGTAGTCGTCCGTGGGGGCGCGGTCCGGGGTCAGGTCGTAGAGGCCGGTGGGCGCGGAGAACATGCGGTTCCGGAACACGGTATTGCCGATGCGCAGGGGCTTCAGGATGTTCGGGTACTTGCAGCTTTCCATTTCTTTATCCTCTCTGTAATTGAATTTCAGTATCGTGCCGGGGTCAAAGCGGGACTTTGCATTTCCCCATAATGCATTATACCCGGGATCGGAGCCGGTTTCAATGCCCGGCGCAGAAAAGGGCGGCTTCTTTGCTTCGGGGCTTGAACTTGGGGCCCGGTCTTCCGTATAATTGGAGGGAACGCAAAACTGGAGGTCGAAGCCATGAAAGAAAAATGCGCGGCAAACTGCGCGCTGTGCCCCTATCCGGAACCGGAGCGGATCTGCAGGAGCGAGACCGGCAAAGCCCCGGAGGGCTGCTCCACGGCCCTCTACCCGGCGGAGAACGAAAGCGCCTGCGCCGCCCTGCGGGATGACAGGGAGCTGATGCGCTTTGCCCGGGAGGCCGCCCTGCAGGAAAAAGCCTGCTACGCCCCCTCCCCCTACGATGGAAACGCCCGGCAGCCGGTGAAGCCCCGGATCATGGAGATCATCGAATTCGCGCAGCGGATGGGATACCGGAAGCTGGGCCTGGCCTTCTGCCTGGGGCTTCGGACGGAGGCCCGGGACCTCTGCCGCATCCTCCTGTCCCACGGCTTCGAGATTGCGTCCGTCTGCTGCAAGGTCGGGCGGGTGGACAAGAGCTTTCTGGGCCTCGGTGCGGAAGACAAGATCTTCCCCGGCCTTGAGCCCATGTGCAATCCCATCGCCCAGGCGAAGATCCTCAACGAAGAAAACTGCGACTTTGTCCTGATGCTGGGCCTCTGCGTGGGCCACGACTCCCTGTTTCTGAAATACGTCGAAGCCCCGGTGACAGTGGTCGCCGTGAAGGACCGGCTCCTGGGCCACGCGCCCCTGAACGCCCTGTATTCCGGCTACTACCGCTTCCTGAAAAAAGAGGTGGATACATGAGGACCGCGAACACCGGCGGCATCTCCTACCTCGCGCCGCTGGGCGGCGCGCCGGACTGGACCTGGGGCACGGACCACACCTCCGGCGATCTTTACGAGGCGGAGGAGCTCTTCCGGGACGGGCACCGCATCCGCCGAAACCGGCTGATCTTCGTTCGGGTCTCCGACGGGCTGGTGCTGGAGCCGGTTTCCGCGCGGGACGGGCAGTATTTCGGCGTCCCCGCCTGGGACGGAGGCAGGTTCGTCATCCTGCTGGCGGACTTTCCCGCCGGGGAAGTGCGGCTGCTGGGGTGTACGCCGGAGGGGGAAGCCTCCCCCATCGCCGCGCTGCCCCTGGGAGAGCTCGAGGACTGCTACAACCTGATGCCCCACGCTTCCCCGCTGATGCTGACCCGGCAGACGGCGGAGCGCTTTCAGATCCTCTGGCCGGAACAGGCGGACTTCCCCATCCACCCGGCGGAGAGCTTCTGCCTCCGCGAGGGCGAAAAGCTCTACTTCAGCCGCTGGTACGAGGACCCGGACTACCGGGAGGAGGTCGTGGTCAGGCGCTACCCCGACGGGGAGATCGAAGCGCAGTTCCGCGGCGCTCTCTGCGATATGCCCGACGGGGAAACGTGGCTGCTGACGGACGGAGGGAGGAAAGCACCGTGATACGACCCATCGTGAAGGACCCCATCCTGCTGGCGCAGAAATCGGCCCCCGCCGGGCCGGAGGACCTGGAGACCGCCCGGGACCTCCGGGACACCCTGGAAGCCCACAGGGAAAGCTGCGTGGGCATGGCGGCGAACATGATCGGGGTTCTCAAGCGCGTCGTCGTCTTTTACGACGAAGGAAAAGCCGTCACCATGTTCAACCCGGAGATCGTGAAGTTCTCCGGCCCCTTCGAGGCCGAGGAGGGCTGCCTCTCCCTCAGCGGCAGGCGGAAGACGAAGCGATATCAGAGCATCAAGGTGCGGTATCTCAACGAGCGCTTCCAGCCGCGGCTGAAAACCTACACCGGCTGGACGGCCCAGATCGTCCAGCACGAGATCGACCATCTCGGCGGCATACTCATCTGAGCCGGAAAACAAGGAAACGGGAGGCGGGAACGTGAAGGAACGGGACCGAAGGATCGTCGAAGCTGTTCTGAAGAAGGCGGCGGCCGTCTGCCCCGGCGCCCTGGAGCTGCTGGGGGTCTACGGCTCGGCGGTCACGGGGGACGACTGGGAAAAATCGGACGTGGACCTCCTGATCGTCGCGGGCGACGGGCGGGGACGGCAGCTGGCCGGGGGCTTCATCCTGGAGGATACCGGCGTGGGCTACGACCTCTATCTCACGAGCTGGGAGAGCCTGGAGGCCGATGCGGAATGCGCCCACGCCCACCTGGCGAAGCTGCTGGATTCCGAGCTCGTCTTCTGCCGGGACGGGGAAGCCGCCGGGCGTCTGGAGGCGCTGCGGCGCAGGGCGCGGGGCATCCTCGCCTCCGGGGCGCGGTTCGAAAAGGCGGAAAAGCTCCTGCGGGAAGCCCGGGAGGAATACGCGAAGGCCTGCCTGGCTTCTGACCTTTCCGCTGTCCGCACCCACGCCGGGGAGGCGGTCTGGTGGCTGCTGGACGCCCTCATGCTCTGGCACGGCCGGTATTTCCGCCTGGGGACCAAGCGCGCCTTCCGGGAGCTGGCCGCGCTGGACCTGCCCTTCGACGCGGAAAAAAAGGTAACGGACGTGCTTCGGGCCGACACGGCGGAGGGACTCCGCTCGGCGCTGACAAAGCTGTTCGTTACCGTTCAGGACGTGCTGCGGGTGCCGAGGGCGGGGGCAAAGCCCGCCCCGGAGGACCTGGCCGGGACCTATGAGGAAATGGTCTCCAACTGGAGAAACAAGATGTGGGAGGCGGCGGACCGGAGCGATCTCTTCTCTTCCTATATGAACCTGGGTTCCCTGCAGCTGATGCTCCGGGAACTGGCGGAAGGCGCAGGGACCGGGGAACTCGAGATCATGGACCGCTTCGAACCGGCGGATCTACGCGGAAACGCCGAGGTCTTCGACGCGGCGCTGGAGGCCTATGCCGGGGAATACGCGAAGCTGGGGATGCCCGTCCGCCGCTTCGCCGACCTCGACGCCTTTCTGGACGCTTATTTCGTATCCGATTAGAGTCCGTTCACATGGCGGATGTATTCCTCCGCCGGGATCATGGGCGTTTCCAGGGCCGCCACGGTCTCCGGGGAGAGGGTCAGGGTCCCGGCGTATTCCTCCCCCGCCCGCTCGAAGCGCGCCAGCAGCGGCTCGGCCACGGTTGCGGCGGCGGGCACGTTCATCAGGGGCGTTTCGGGCACGCAGACCATGTCCGGCGAGCGGAAGCAGGCTTTGCACATGGCCCGGAGTCCCTGAAAATTCCCGGCCCAGTCCGGGAAGCCGCAGCCGCAGACGACCAGGGTCCGGAGCCGGGAGAAGTCGGCCAGGGGCTCGTGGCGTACCCTTCCGTCCGCCTCCCGCACCATCTTCATGCGAATGAGGGGGATCGTACGGTCCAGCACCGCCTTCAGGTGGGAGGGCATGGCGTAGCAGTAAAGTGGAAAGCTCCAGATCGCCAGCTCCGCCCTGCGGTACAGGTCCAGGATCTCGTTCTGATCGTCCTCTATGACGCAGTGCCCGTCCTCCCGCTCCCAGCACCGGAAGCAGCCCCGGCAGGGAGCGACGTTCTTTTCGATCACGTTCACCACCCGCACCTCCTGCGTGTGCTTTTTGTTCATGCCCCGGAGGAAGGCCTCCGTCAGCCGGAAGGTGTCGCTCTTCTTCTTGGGGCTTCCGTTCAGCACCAGGATCCTCATGCCTTCGACCTCCTTTTCTTCTCCGCTTCCCCTTCGGCCCGCATCAGGGCCGCAGCGGAAACCCGGAACAGCCCGTGCCGATTGCAGTAGTAATACAGGTATTTCGTTCCGCTCAGGCGGAAGCGGCCCTCCGCGTTCCACTCCGGATAGAGCTTCCGCAGCTCGCAGCCGTCGTCGTGCACCGCGGCGATGAAGGAGACGTAGTGGGTCCTGCTCATTTCGTGGGCTACGGCCGCGAACCATTCGTCCTCCGTCCGCTCCAGGCGGAGGGGATGGTCTTCGTCCGGCTCCTCCGCCTCCAAGGCCGGGAGGGTGACGCCGCAGCAGCTCACCACGGCCTCCCCCGCGCTCAGGATCACGTTGCCGCAGATGGGACAGACGTAAAACCGCAGCCGGAGCATGTTTGCCGCCCGGTTGGTGTTCACCATTTTCTCCCCGGAAAAGAGCTCGATGACGGAAACGCCCAGGGCCGCGGCCAGCGGCTCGATCAGCGTGACGTCCGGGAAGCCCCGGCCGGTCTCCCAGCGGGACACGGCCTTGCCGCTCACGAGCATCCGCTCCGCCAGCTGCTGCTGGGTGATCCCCCTGGCTTCCCGCAGGCGCCGGATCATGGCGCCGGTGACGTATTGATTCATTTCCTTCGCCTCCTGACGGGGAGAGCATAGCAGACCCGCTCCCGAAGCGCAACCTACGCTTCGTAGAGCGGGTCTCATCCGTCGGCAAAACGCCGACAAACAGGGCGCAGAATCGGAAAATGCAAGCAGGATGCGTGCCGCGAAGCGTGCGGCGCTGCCCTAACGTCCGAGGAGCATCCGGCGGAGGACGTAGCGCCTCGCGCCCAGCCTCCTGCGGAGGCAGCGCTCCATGAAGATGCAGAAATCGCACATCCGCCGGAGCTCCCCGTCCGTGGGCTCCTGTCCGGCGAAGCGGGCAAGGAGCACCGGGCGGCATATCTCCGCCACGGACTCGTGGGCCGGCGCGTCCGCCAGGAGCCTGTCGGCCTTTTCGCAGAAGCTGAGGATCGTATCCGAGGGCTCCATCCGCAGCCCCAGGAAGCCCAGCTGCTTCAGGATCTGCCGGTAGCATTCGTCCGCCCGGGCGGCGTTGTCCGGGTAACGGCGCAGGAGGCGGGAATAAAAGTTCTCCACCCGGAAGAACAGCAGCACGAAGCGCACGAGGAGGAAGACAAGAAAGGCCGCGAGGTAGCAGCCGAAGACGACCAGCAGGCCCTTCCCGCTCCGGCTCCGGCTCCGGGCGGCCGCGGCCGCCTTTTCCTCCGTTTCCGTCGGCGCTTCCGGCTCCGGCGTGGGCGGCGGGGTGATCTCCGGGGTGGGCTGGGGCTGCTCGACGGGGGTCTCTTTGACGACGGGTGGATCCGCCGCCGCCGGCTCGTAGAACTCCCAGCGCAGGGGGTCGAAGTCCACCCAGCCGATGCCGTAGAAATAGATCTGGCTCCAGGCGTGGGCGGTGGCGTTGGTGGCGATGTAGGCGGTGGTCTGGGGCCGCCGGTCCGCCTGCTTCAGGCCGTAGCCGGTGACGTAGCGCGCCGGGAGCCCGGCCAGGCGGGCCAGCACGGTCATGGCGCTGGCGTAATAGGTGCAGTAGCCCTCCCCCGTCTCCAGGAAATAGGAGACGAAGTCCCGGTCCTCCGGTACGTCCCCGGGGGTCTGGGTGTAGGTGCAGTTCTCCCCCAGCCATTTTTCGATGGCGGCCGCCCTCTCCCAGTCGTCGGTACAGTCCGCCGTGATCGTTTCGGCCAGCGCCCGGACGAAGGGCTCCACCGTGTCGGGGACCGCGGTGTTTCGCCCGACGATCGTCTCGTATTCCTTGTCTTTGGAGGTCGCGGCATAGCGGAGCAGCCGCTGCATATTCTCGTCGAAATCCTCCCGGTCCCGGTCGAAGACCCGGGTCCTGATCGTATACACGGTGAACGACACGGGGTATTCCTCCGCATACAGCTCCCCCTGGTCGTTGAAATAGACGGAGGCGTCGTCCCCGTAGGGCAGGGCGAGCTTCTCCAGCTTGCCGCCGGAGAAGAACGCCCGGAGCTTCACGGCCATGCTGACCTCCAGGGCCGCGGTTTTGCTGACCTTGGCAAAGGGAGCCGCCGCTTTGTTGGAGGAGGGCTTGTCGATGGTGAATACCTCCCGCCGCTTGCCCCGCCAGAGGGGGCTGGAGAAGCGGAAATTCCCCATGGCCCCGGTATCGTACCAGCTGCGTCCGTCGTAGGTCTCGTATACGGCGCCGGCCAGCAGGATGGGCGTGGAGGTCTTCACCCGCAGGACCGGGCGGTTGTTGGGGCTGACGTCGCCCCCCAGGGCGTAGCCGTTGGGGGCGAGGCCGGAATAGGAGAGGTCGAAGCTGTCGCCCCCGGAGCTGCCCTCCCGGTAGAAGGCGAGGACGTCCCGCACGTCCTCCACGAGATTCACCAATGCCTTCGACTGCCACGCCCCGTCCGTCTTCGGACCGACGGCGAAGGCGAAGAGCACCGCCAGCGGCGCCAGGGCCAGGGCCGTGAGCTGCATGGCCGCCGAGGGGACGCCCTCCCCCCGGAGCCTCCGGTTGATGCTCCAGGCGTTCGTGCGGGCCAGGAGGACGAAGAAGACGACCGTGAGCAGCGCCGCCGCGGGCAGGAAGAGCTCCGAAGAGGCGGCATGCATCCACATAAGCAGGGCGGCGCTCAGGGCGACCCAGACCGGCAGCAGGGGCAGCCTGCGGAAATAGATATAGAGCGCCAGGGTCACGGGAAAGGTGAAGGCGAGATGCACGAGGAAGCGGCTGCCGTTCTCCGAATAGGGCAGCGTATAGGGATAGGCAGCGTTGTACCACTCGATGAAGCCCGCGACGTAGGCCGTCACGGCCTCCCGGAGGCGGAACAGCTCGATGGCCGCCCAGCCCAGGAAGCCGGGGACCGCGAGCAGCAGCGGGGCGATCCACCAGCGGCGGGACAGGAGGAAGATCAGGGACAGGTCCACCGCGGCGAAGGCCAGGCAGTCCATCATGCCCGCCTCCTGGCCCAGGGCGGGCAGCAGGGCGCTGCAGAAGGCGCAGCTGCCCAGAAGGCAGCAGACCAGCTCCACGACAAGAGAGGCGTCGTATTTCGTCCTTTTCACGGCGGCCACCTCATTCCAGCGAAGCCAGCACTTCCGCCACGCTGCAGCCCACGGGAAGGCGGAGTGCCGGGAGTGAGGCGGGCGGCTGCCCCTCTTCCCCCACCAGCACCAGGGTGACGGCGCTGAAATAGGGCGAAACCGCGGCGATGCGCGCCTCCGTCTCCTCGCCGCAGGCCCCCGTGACGACGATCAGCGCGCTCCCCGCGTCCCCGGCCTCCGGGGGGAATTCCCCCGCCGAAGGCTTTTCTCCGAAGGGCAGCCGGGCCAGCCAGCGGCGGACGCGCTCAAAATCCTCCATGCTCAGCGCCTCCTCCTGCCGGGGGACGCCGCCGGAGTCGCAGAGGGCCCGGAGCACGGCGCTGCGGTTCCTGCCGAGACAGTGGAGGGTGATGCAGGCGGCGGCCTCGCAGACGGTGTCGGCCAGGGCGAGGGCCGCCTCCCCGGCGAGGCCGCAGGCGCAGTTGTCGACGTAAAGGGTCAGGTTCTCCCGCACGGGCTGCTCGTACTGCCTGACGTAGAGCTTGCCCCGGGCGGCGCTCTTTTTCCAGTGGATCTGCTTCAGAGGGTCGCCGGGGCGGTATTCCCTGGCCCCGGAGATGCTGCTGCCGCTTTCTGCGGAGAGAAGATACCGGTCGCCGAAGAGCTTTTCGTCCGCCACCTCCCCCCGGAGGGAGGAGAGGGTCTCCGCCCTGGGGCAGACGGTGAGCTCCGGCTGGCGGTAGAAGGGGAGCTTCCGCATATCGAAGCGCAGGGGCAGAAGCCCGAAGATATCCGTGATCTGCAGCGTCGTCATCCCCAGAGGATACACCCCCCGGTAGGGCATGGCGACGGGGAAATCGAATTCCTTTCCCGAGAAGGGCAGCAGGCTGAAGGAGATCTGCCGGTTTTCGCTGGGAGCGGCCAGCTCCACGTCCGCCCGGATCATGGAGAGAGGAAAGGGCTTCTCGTTCCGGATGGAGAGGTGCAGGGCCGTCTCGCCCCCCTTGGAACCGGACGCGTCGTCCAGGGTCTGGGTGAAGGCGAAGGTGCGCGCTGTCCACTGGTTCAGGGCCAGAATGGCGAGCAGCAGCAGGATCTGGGCGATGAGCAGGATATACCAGATCCGCAGCCCCGTATAGAGACCGGCGATCAGAAAGGCCGGCATCAGGAGATAGAAGAGGATCCGCAGGACTTTCATGACACCGCAGGGACCTTGAGCTCCCGAAGGATGGCGTTCAGGATGCCGGTGCGGGTCTCCCCCCGGAGGCCGCTGCGCCGGTCGAGAACGAGGCGGTGGGCCAGCACCCGGGGCGCCAGGGCCTGCACGTCGTCCGGGAGGGTATAATCCCGGCCGGCAAAGAGGGCCCGGGCCATGGCCGCCTCCGTCAGGGCGATGCAGCCCCGGGGAGAAACGCCCAGGCTGACGCGCTCGTCCTTCCGCGTCGCCTCCGCGAGCTGCACGACGTAGTCCAGCACCGCGTCGGCGCAGCGCACCCTTTTCCGTTCCTCCCGCAGGGCCAGGATATCCTCCGCGGAGGCCACGGGCTCCAGCCTGTCCAGGGGACGGCCGGACATATTGCGCCGGAGGATGTCGATCTCCTCCTCCCGGCTCGGGTAGCCCAGGGAGAGCTGCATGAAGAAGCGGTCCAGCTGGGCCTCCGGCAGGGGGTACGTGCCCGTATGCTCCACCGGGTTCTGGGTGGCCAGTACGATGAAGGGCTCGGGCAGCGGATAGGTCGTGCCGTCGATGGTGAGCTGGGTCTCCTGCATGGCCTCCAGCAGGCTCGACTGGGTCTTCGGGCTGGTGCGGTTGATCTCGTCCGCCAGGACGACCTGGGCCATCAGGCCGCCGAAGCAGATCTGCCGCTCCCCCGTCCCCGGATCGAAGGCCGTGTAGCCCGTCACGTCGGAGGGGAGCAGGTCCGGGGTGAACTGGATGCGGGAATAGGAGCAGCTCAGAGAGCGGGCCAGGGCCGTGACCAGGGTGGTCTTCCCCAGGCCGGGCACGTCCTCGATGAGCACGTGGCCGCCGCAGACCAGGGCCAGCAGCAGGGCCTCCGTCTGTTCCTCTTTACCCACGATGACCTTCGCCACGTTTTCCTTCACGTTCTCCACAAGCCTGATCTCAGACACAGGATCACCGCCTTCCGCTTTTTCCGTTCCAGCATACCATCAGTTCCGCTCTTATGCAAGTTTGAATCAGGAAGGGCGTGGAACTGTTGAGAAAGCTCCCGCTTTCTGCTATGATGCTCCCGGAGGCCCCGCGCCTCGGCAGGGAAAGCAGACGCCTCGGACGGTCGCGGGCGGCAGCCCGCAGAAAGGGAAACGATGGAAAACTTTTACGAGTTGGCGATGAGCCGCAAAAGCGTGCGCTCCTACGACGGCAGGCCCCTCACGGCGGAGGACGCGAAGAAGCTGCTGACCTTCATGGAAACGCCGGAAAACCCCTTCGGCATCCCGGTGTCCATGAAGCTGCTGGAAGCCGGGGAGCACGGGCTTTCCAGCCCGGTGATCAGCGGGGAAAAGTTCTACGCCGCCGGGACGGTGGGCCGGGTCCCCCACGGGGAGGAAGCCTTCGGCTACGCCTTCGAGCGCCTGGTGCTCTACGCCTGGTCCCTGGGCGTGGGCACCGTGTGGATCGGCGGCACCATGAACCGGGAGACCTTCGAACAGGCGGTGGGCCTCCGGGCGGAGGAGCGCATGCCCTGCGTCAGTCCTCTGGGCTACCCGGCGAAAAAGCGCTCCCTCCGGGACAGCCTCATGCGGAAGGGTATCCGGGCGGACGAGCGGAAGCCCCTGACGGAGCTCTTCTTCGACAGCGATTTTTCCACCCCCCTCGCCGCCGGGGACGGGCTGGAACGGACCCTGGAAGCGGTGCGCTGGGCTCCCTCCGCCGTGAACCGGCAGCCCTGGCGGATCCTCCGCCGGGACGGGCTCTGGCACTTTTATCTCAAGCGGAGCGCGGGCATGGTGAACGACGCCGTGGGCGAGCTGCAGCGCATCGACCTGGGCATCGCCCTCTGCCACTTCATGCTGGGGGCGGAGGAAGCCGGTCTCTCCCCCAAGCTGGTATTGGAGGACCCCGGCGTCGCTCTGCCGGAGGACATGGCCTACAGCGCCTCCGTCTCCCTCGCCTGAACGGCGGTTCAGGATGTATCAAGGGGCCGCGTCTGCGTTCGGCAGACGCGGCCTCACAGCGTGTCGAAAAAGTTTCGACACGCTGCGAGGCAAAATCAGAAAATGTTTCTGATTTTGCATGGATTATGATGTGAAGGGGGGATTCCCGTCCCCTCTTCACAATCCCCCCATGCTTGTCGAAACGTTGTTTTTTGAATTTTTCACTGTCTGCGGGAGCCGCGGTATCAGCAGTTGCCGGTATACACGTATCTGAGCCTTTCCCTCGCGATCTCCGCCAGGCGGTACACCTGCCGGACGGGGGTGGCCGCCCGGTCTCGCATATGAAAGCGGGGGAAAAAGCGGGAGACGTGGAGAGGCACGGAGGGACCCGCGGGCCTCCCCTCCCCGTCCCGAAGCTCCGCGATCCAGGCGCTCAGGCGGCGCATCTCTTCCTCCCCGTCGTTCTCCCCGGGCACGATCAGGGTGGTGAGCTCCACGTGGCAGAGCTGCACCGCCCGGGCGATGAACGCCAGGGTCATGGCGAGGTCCCCGCCCAGCACCCGGCGGTAATAAGCCTCCGAAAAGCCCTTCAGGTCGATATTCATGGCGTCGATATGTGGCCCCAGCTCCTCCAGCACGGCGAGCTCCGCCGTGCCGTTGGTGACGAGGACGTTCTTCAGCCCGGCTTCATGGGCGAGCTTCGCAGTATCGAGCACGAACTCATAGCTGACGAGGGGCTCGTTGTAGGTGAAGGCCAGGCCGATGTTCCCCCGGTCCCGGCAGCGGAGGGCGGCCGCCACCAGCTCCTCCGGGGTGAGCTTTTCCGCTGTTTCCGCCGCCGCCCGGGCTTCCGGGGACCAGGTGATCTCCGAATTCTGACAGAAGGGGCAGCGGAGATTGCAGCCCCAGCCGCCCACGGAGAGGATGCTGCTGCCGGGATAAAACCGGCGCAGCGGCTTTTTTTCGATGGGATCCAGGGCCAGGGCGGAAACGGCCCCGTAATCCGCGGGACGCACTTTCCCTTCGGTGCTTGTCCGGGCGGCGCAGAAGCCCAGACCCCCCTCCGGGATCTCACAGTGCCGGAAGCAGACCCTGCAGACAGCCATGGCCTTCCCTCACCGGTGCCGCACGACTTCGAAGCGCTGGAGGGAGACCCTTTCCTCCGGGCGGATGCCCGCCTTCTGCCGTGCGATGGCCACCTGTTCTTCCACGGTATCCACACCCTCCAGGTCCGGCAGGAGCAGGCCCCGGCGGGAACCGCAGGAGACGATGACCCCGTAGCGTTTCACGTCCAGCTCCGCCTCCGAGGATATTTTCTCCGCCTCTCCCAGCACGTCCACGCTGATCTCCAGCCAGGGAAGCTCCTCGGGCCGGATGGGCTCGAAGCGGGGATCCCGGGCGGCGGCGCTCACGGCGTTGCGGATGATCTCCAGGGCCAGGCTGGGCTCCGTGGGGCCGATGGTGCCGATGCAGCCCCGCAGCCGCCCCTGCTTGTGGACGGAGACGAAGGCCCCGGCCCGGCGGCGCAGCAGCTCCGGTGGCAGCCCCTCGGGGACGGCCATCGTTTTCCCCGTTCTGACCCAGGTCTCCAGGGACGCCCGGGCCAGGCGCACATAGGGGTCCTCCCCCGCCGCCGTCCGGGCCAGCCGCTCCGTCTCCCGGGCTTCGTAAGCTGCCAGGAAGCGCCGCCCCTCGTCCGCCTCTCCGGGGCGGAAGGTGCACACGCCGTAGCCCACCCCCGTCACGTCCTCATGTGAGAGGCGCCGGGCGGTCACGCCTACCCCGTCGAAGGCCCCCGCCATGATGACGAAGGAGCGGTGGCCGCACTCCGCGGCCTTCTCGCAGAAGTCCTCGTCGAAATCGAAGAGCTCCCCGAAGGCGGCACGGGCGCAGACGTCCATGACGCGCTCGTCGTATACCGGGCCCTCCGGGGCGAAGCCGTAGGGCCCCTCGGCCCTGAGCTTGTGGGAGAGGTCGCCGCTGGCGACGAAGACGGCCCTCCTCCCGGTCTCCTCCACCGCCTCCCGCAGGAGCATGCCCAGCCGGTAGTGCTCCGTCAGGGGCAGGAGGGAGAGGCCGACCCGCACGAGCCGGAAATCGGAGAGATACTTCCGCAGAAAATACAGCGGCACCATTGTGCCGTGGTCCAGCTGCGGCTCCCGCTCCCCCGCCGTGCCCGCCGGGAAGCCCCGCTTCCTCGCGAGCTTTTCCAGGCAGGTGACCAGCTCCGTGTCGTATTCCTCCCGGAACTTCACCTCCGGCGCCCGGAAGCGGGCGAAGGAGCCCCGGGCGGAGCGGCCGGGGGAGACGTGGAAATAATCCGAATAGATCGTGGCGTGGGGACTGGCGACGACAACCGTTTCCGGCCTCAGGGCGGCCAGCGCCCGGGCGGCCTCCTCGTAGG
Organism: Oscillospiraceae bacterium; assembly: GCA_017524845.1. Classification (GTDB taxonomy): domain Bacteria; phylum Bacillota; class Clostridia; order Oscillospirales; family Oscillospiraceae; genus UBA1774. The sequence continues at coordinate 5,863 of JAFXUU010000054.1, read as the reverse complement.
CCGCGATGGTCCCGGCGATCTGCCCTTCGCTCCCCTTCCCCACCTGGGGCACGATCAGCGGCGGATGGGGCACCATGATCGCTCCCATGATCGGCATGGCGATTCCTCCTTTGTTTCCGGCGGCTTTTCCGCCGCTCTATCTGCGGATATACATCCGCGAGGTCTTCGTCTCCCCGTCTCCCTGCACCTCGCAGAGATACTCCCAGCCGTAGCGCTCATAGAAGGAGCTGTGGTCCGTGAGGAGGTAGAGGGGCGAGACGCCCCCGGCCTTCATGTCCCGGCAAACCGTGTCCAGCAGCCGTCCGGCGATGCCGAAGCCCCGGTACGCTTCCTCCGTGTACACCGCGCACACGTTCGGCGCCAGGTCCTTCCGCTCATGAAAATCGTTCTCTATGACGCCGAGGCCGCCCAGGATCCGCCCCTCGCCGAAAGCGACATACCACTGGGGCCAGGGAGCCTTCCGAAGCAGGGCTTCTTCCATGCTCTCCCGGTAGGCTTCCGTGGGGACCTCCCACTTTTCGTGGAACCAGGCCGCCATGGGCTCCAGGAGCTCCGGCTTGTCCGTGATGCGGAGGATCTCATATTCCGGCGCGCTGCTTTCCGCCTCCGCTTTCCCCGCCGCCCAGCGGGCTTCCAGGGAGACGGTCTCCCCCTCCCGGAGGTCCAGGATCAGGTGATCGCCCAGGAGCTTCCGCCCCTCGCCGTTCACCGTGAGGCTCCGCAGGGGACGGCGGATGCGCAGGGTGAGGCTCTGCGCCTTCCGGGAGGTGACGACGGCGCGCACGCCCTCTTCGTCCCAGCTGAGGCGCTCCAGCTTCGCCCAGGTATAGAGCCAGACGCCCGCCAGCTCTCCGCGGGGGAGCCAGTCGGGCTTCGCGGGCAGGAGCTCCACCGTGCCCGGGGCGGAGAAGACGCACATTTCAATGAGGATAGCGGGCATGGCCCCCTGCAGGTCCGGAAACCAGCCCCGGTAAGGGAAATGGGCCGTGGAGAGATTGGGGCGCACGAAGCCGTGCTCCAGGAGCTGGGAAAGGTTCTGCTCCAGCTCCTCCGTGTCCTTCAGGCGGATGGCGGTGAGGGCCCGGTGGATGATGCCGTGGGCGGAATCGTCCTGCTGGCCCCGCTTGCGGTTGGAAATGCGGATGGCCTCCGCCAGGGCGGGCTCCGTCTCCGGCGTCACCGCCCGGCCGGGCCACACGTCGTAGTGGTGGGACACATGGCGGTGGTTGTAGTTCTCCTCCATCTCCGGCCAGGCCCATTCCTTCAGCGCGCCCTCCTCGTCGGCCAGGAGGGTGGGCAGGTCCGCCAGCTGCTTCTCCCAGCGGGGGACGTTCTCTTCCTCGATCCCCAGGGTGCGGCAAGCTTCGATCAGGTTCATAAGCACCTCCCGGCAGACGGCGATATCCATCACCGCGTTGATGCGGGTGGGATGCCGGTCCCGGCCGGTGACGGTGGCGTAATCCGGGTTGGGGGTGGGGTTTTCCGGGGAGAAGGAGGGATAGAAGATCACCTTTCCGTCCCCGTCCCGGTCGCAGGCGTAATCCTCGTAGAAAAGGGCGATCTCCTTCAGGACGGGCGCCACCCGCTCCCGGAGGAAGTCCAGGTCCCCGGTGCAGAGGTAGTAGCCCCAGAGCTCGTTGTACACCCAGCCCAGGCAGCCGGTCCAGGCATAGTGGGGGTAGGTGCGGGAGGTGTGGTACAGGAGGCCGGAATCGTAGTCGCAGTGGACGCTGGCCAGCAGGCCCCGAGCGCCGAAGAGTCTCCGGGCGTTCACGCGAAAATCCTCCAGCTTCGATTCGTAGTAGCGGAAATACACGTCCATCTCCTCGAAAAGGCCCACGTTGTTCCCCGCGCAGACCTGGAGGTTCGTGTTGATGTTGTGCTGGCCCCACATGGGCGGCAGCTTCCCCGTGTCGATGATCTGATAGAAGCGGCCCAGGTCGTAGAGCTTTTCCATCAGGGCGGGCCGGTGCTCAGCCCCGGTGCGGCAGGCCCGCAGCAGCTCTTCTCCGGAAAGGCAGCGCTCTTCCTCCCGGGCCACGCTCAGGCGGGAGAAGCCCATGCGCTCCCCGATATGCGCCCGGTTCCCCCGCTCCCAGGCGTCGAAATCCGGCTCGAGCTCAGAAAAGGCCCGGGCGTCCTCCCTTTCGCAGCCGAAGAAGAAGCCCGTCTCCCAGCGCAGGGCCTTGGCCATGACGATGAGGCCGCTTCCCCCCCGATACATCACGCCCTCCTCCGTGAGGCTGAGCTCTCCCCCCATGGGCACGAAGCGGAACAGGAGGGCGAAGCCCCGGTCCTCGCAGAGGGCGGGATCGTAGCGGTATGCCGCCGTGATGAGGTCCGGCCGCCGCTCCACCCGGCTTTCGGCGTTCTTCAGGCTGATCTGTCCGAAGGGACCGGGACCGCCGGGGAAGCGGATGCGCACCTCCGCCTCCGGCCCGGAGATGCGGGCGGCGATGAAATCCCCCGCATACGCGCAGAGGTATTCGTTCATGAAGCTGCCCCCGCCGTCCGTCCAGCGGGTGCAGAGCTTCCCCGAATCCAGGTCCGTCCAGCGGAGATAATCCCGGGTCTCCCCCGCCTCCGGCCGGAGGACGGTGAGGCGGAAGGCCTCGTGGGTGCGGATGGACTCGATGGGGTACACGATGGGCTTGTCCAGGTCGATATACCGGTCGTGTCCCGCCTCCCGCTGGGCTTTGTCCAGCAGAGCGTCGGCGATCTCCGGCTTTCCCTCCAGCAGGGCCTTCCGGATATCCTTCAGATAGGGCCGCAGGTCCGGCGGCAGCGGGGTGGTCTTCCATTTGGGCTCCTGCAGCAGCTCCATGTTCGCGGTGAGCCGGTCCCGGTACGGATGGCCGCTCACGTCGATGCGGTGGGAACCGTTGCCGGTATAAAAGCAGTCGGCAGGGTCCTCCGCCGGAGCCAGGGAGCAAACGCTCCGCGCCGGCAGGAGGGCGGCGCGTTCGCTTACGGGCACGCAGGGATAGGGATAGGCGAGCCTTTTCAGACGCATGATCGTTCCCCCTTCCGCTTATTCCAAAATAAAGGAGGCCAGCATGGCGCAGCCCGGGCCCCGATAGGTGAAATAGAGGGCATGGACGCCGTCGGGGACGGAGACCTTCCCGGAAAAGGGCGTCCAGATATTGCGGAAGGCCAGGGGCACGGTCCCCAGCACTTCCCCCTCGGGCGAAGTGCGGACCTCGAAGCAGCCTCCCGCGTAGCCCCGGGTGCGGAGGGTGATCTTCTTCACGCCCTCGCAGCGGAAATATTTGAAGCCCACGGTGACGCCGTCCGTGATCCCGGCCACGTAGGGGCTTTCCTCGTCCCCGTCCCGTCCGTCCATGGTGATGCGGGGCGGGGCGGGGTTCTGCCGGTCGGGCTTACGGTCCTCCCAGAAGAGATTGCAGGCGAGCCAGGCGGGAAACTCTCCCCGCCCCTCGAAGGGCTCGCCGCCCCCGTTGGAGGTCATCTCCGCCTGGGGCATGGTCCCGTCCGGCAGGACGGTGAGCCTTTCCAGGCAGCCCTGGCGGCTGAACTCCGTCCCGTCGGTGTGGCGATGGTAGAAAATATACCGCCGTCCCCCCAGCTCCAGGAGGCCGCCGTGGTTGTTGCCCCCCACGTAGGCCCGCTTTTCCGGGTCCTTCCAGCCGCCGACGCCCCAATCGCTGTTGCTGACGAGCACGCCTATGTAGGCAAAGCCCCCCAGGGGCTCGCGGCTCACGGCGCAGCAGAGCTCGTTCATCCAGACGGAGGAATACACGAAGTAATAGAGCTCCCCCAGCTTCCGGATGGAGGAGGCTTCGAAAAACTCATGGCCCTCGAAGCCGGTGCCCGCGCTGGTTTTGGCGCTGGGAACAACGAAGACCGGCCCTTCGCGGACGGTGAGCATGTCCCGGTCCAGCACCGTGGCCATGGCGCCGCCCTTCTCTTTTTCGAAGCGGTGGCAGACGCCGCCGGTGTAGAGATAGGTCTTCTCCCCCTCCGTGAGCACCGCCGGGTCGAACTGGGGATCGTCCCCGGGGCGTTTTCCCAGAAGGGTCCCGTCCGGATAGCGGACGTGCCCGTAATACTCATAATTCCCCGCAGGGGTATCGCAGACCGCCACGGACACGATATCCTGATGGTCAAGTACGTAATAGAGATAATACCGCCCGTCCGGCCCGCGGGTCACGTCCGGGGCGTAGAGGCACTGCCAGCCCTCCCGGTTGTCCGGGTCCTGTTCCTTGCGGTAGATCACGCCCTCACAGCGCCAGTCCGACAGGTCGTCCTCCGGAGCGGACCAGCAGACGTAGTCGTTGAGGCAGTAAGCCCAGCCGTGGAAACGGTCGTGGGAGCCGTAGACGTAGACCCGCCCCTCGAAGGGATGGGGTTCCCCGTCCGGGATATACTCCCAGGGGGGCAGATAGGGATTGTGCAGGGGCTTCTTCTTTTCGGACACGGCGCTTCCCTCCCGACGGTTCGTTTTTGCTTCATTATATCCGACGGCGGCAAGGTTTTCAACCTGCGGGGTGGGAACGGAAGCGCCCGGGATGCGGTTCATTTCGCATCCCGGGCGCGTACAGTATCCTGCCGTATTCTGTTTCGTATCCTATTTCGCGGCGGTCTCGCAGTAGATGCAGCGGTAGACCCGCTTTTCCCGGTCCGTCAGCCGGAAAATCTGCTTCAGCTCCTGCTCTGTGGAGGTGATGCAGCGGGGGTTGCGGCATTTCAGCACGTCGGTGAGCCGGTCCGGCAGTTCCACGGTCTGCTTGCTCACCAGCTCGCCCTCCCGGATCACGTTGATGGTGGCGCCGGGGTCCACGTAGCCGATGACCTGGAAATCCACGGGGATGTCCGCGTCGATCTTTATGATGTCCTTCTTCCCCATCTTATGGCTGACCACGTTCTTGATGATGGCCACGGACACGTCCAGGGCGTCCAGCCCCAGGAGGGCGTAGAGCTGCATGCCCTGCCCGGCGGTGATGTGGTCGATGACGACGCCGTTATGGATGGAATCGATGTTCATATGCTCCCGGCCTCCTTCAAAAGCATGAGGATCAGTGCCATGCGCATGTACTTCCCGTTCAGCACCTGCTTGAAGTAGCAGGCCCGGGGATCGCTGTCGATGGCCACGCTGATCTCGTTGACCCTGGGCAGGGGGTGGAGGATGGCCATGTCCTTTTTCGCGCCCCGGAGCTTGTCCGGGGTGAGGACGTAGCTGTCCTTCAGCCTGAGATAGTCCTCCTCGTTGAAGAAGCGCTCCCGCTGCACCCGCGTCATGTAGAGGATGTCCAGAGCGGGGATGGCCGCCTCCAGGTCCGTGGTCTGCTCGTAGGGGATGCCCTGCTTTTTCAGCACGTCCCGCTTCACGTAGCTGGGCACCTTCAGCTCCTCCGGGGAGATGAGCACGAAGCGCACGCCCCCGTAGCGGGAAAGGGCGTTTATGAGGGAGTGGACGGTCCTTCCGAATTTCAGGTCGCCGCAGAGGCCCACGGTGAGGCCCTCGAAGCTCCCCTTCTCCCGCCGGATGGTCAGCAGGTCCGCCAGGGTCTGGGTGGGGTGACAGTGTCCCCCGTCCCCGGCGTTGATCACAGGCACGTCGGCGTTGTTCGCCGCCACCAGAGCGGCGCCCTCCTTGGGATGGCGGATGGCGATGATGTCCGCGTAGCAGGAGACCACCTTCGCCGTGTCCGCCACGCTCTCCCCCTTGGCCGCTGAGGAGGCGGCGGCGGAGGACATGCTGATCACCTGGCCGCCCAGCTCGTACATGGCCGCCTCGAAGCTCATGCGGGTGCGGGTGGAGGGCTCGAAAAAGAGGGTGGCCAGCTTCCTGCGGCGGCAGACCTCGGCGTAATCGTCCGGCTTTTCGATGATGTCCAGGGCC
>JAFXUU010000005.1 GCA_017524845.1 Oscillospiraceae bacterium | reverse complement strand
TCCGATCGCAGTAGAGCTGCCGCCCACTGTTGGCTTCCGTGAGGGTCACGGTGTAAGTGGCTGCGGTGATGCTGGATTTCGAAAACTTCGTGGCCGTGCGGTTCTTCACGTACCACTGATAGCTGAGCCCGTCGCCCGCCGCCTCCACGGTGAAGGTCGCCGTGCTGCCCAGGGGACCCACGTAATCCGCGGGCTGGGTGACGATGGTCAGCGGCTGTGCCACGGTCATGGTCACGGTGTCCGTCTGCACGGTGTTGCCGTATGCATCCGTCACCACGCAGTAGAGCTGCCGCCCGTCATTCGCTTCCGTCAGCGTCACGCTATAGGTGGCTGCGGTGATGCTGGATTTCGAGAACTTCCTGGCCGTGCGGTTCTTCACGTACCACTGATAGCTGAGCCCGTCGCCCGCCGCCTCCACGGTGAAGGTCGCCGTGCTGCCCGCCGGGCCGGTGTAATCTGCGGGCTGGGCGACGATGGCGAGCTCCGCTGCCGCCGTCATGGTCACGGTGTCCGTCTGCACCGTCCTGCCGTATGCGTCCGTCACCACGCAGTAGACCTGATTCCCGTTTCTTGCCGACGTCAGCGTCACGCTGTAGATCGCACCGGTGATGCTGGACTTGTTGAATCTCGTTCCCGCGGCGGTCTTCACCCACCACTGATACGTGAGACCGTCGCCCGCCGCCTCCACGGTGAAGGCCGCCGTGCTGCCCAGGGGACCCGCGTAGCTTTCGGGCTGCCGGGTGATGCTCAGAGCCGCCTGCTGCTGCCATACCGCGTAGAGGACCGTGTCCGCATCCGCCGTGAAGCTGCCGCCGGGCTGATACTGCGCCGGAGCATCTGCGCTCTCGGCCCAGCCCAGGAAGCTATAGCCTTCGCGGACGGGAACAGTGTTGCTGAGCGTCAGCGTCTCGCCGTATATTTTCGTCTGCGCCGCGGGCGCGCCGCTGCCGCCGTTGGCGTCATAGCTTACGGTGGAAGGCGCAACCTCGATCTCGCAGATGAAAGGAAGAAGTGCGCTGCTTACATTGTCGTTCCAGTTCCCCGGACCGGCCAGGGAAAAATGCAGATAGTCTTCCCCGTCTTCCGCAGGTCCGCCGCAGTTGTCCGGCTGCGCAGTCGCCCAGCAGGTATAGCTGAAGGGTTCCCCGGTCAGCCAATACCATTCGCCTTCAGCGTCTCTGTCCATTCCGCCGAGCCACGGCTGGGCGTCGGGAGCCAGGGCGTACAGATAGGCGTTCTCCGTTTCGCTGCCGACGGTGGCCAGATGCCCGCCCATGTTTTCACACAGAGTCTTCGCCTCATACCAGGTGACGGGCGTGGAAACGTAATAATACGCGCTTCCCCCAAAGGCGCCGCTTGCAGCAGGCGTCGGCGCCGCGGAGGACACGGTGTGGAAGCTCAGCACCACCGAGGTGACGGCGGAATCCCCGGAGACCGTACCCACACGGGTTCCGGCGGCAATACCGTCGTACGAATACCCGTTTTCCGGACGGATGTTCTTCAGCTCGTACCCGGTGCCCACGGGGAATTGCTCATAATAATCTCCCCAGCCGTACGCCACAGGCGCGCCGTTGATATACATGTCGAAGAGGCCTATGCCGGAGATTCCTTCGCAATATGCCCCGTCCACGTAGGCACTGACGTCCAGACAGGCGCTGGTGCGGACGGTGAACTCCGTCCATCCGCTCTGTACCTGATCGCCGTTGGGCCGGGAGATGATGAAAGCCTTGTAATACCCGTCGGCTACGTTCTGGAAGGTCGCCGTTGTAACGTTCGCGCCGACGGAGGCGGAGTATCTGATGTCCGGCCATCCCCAGGGCTCCTGCAGAAGGTAAGCGTCGTAGCCCGCCTCGTTTTCCACGTCGTTCCAGGCAAGCGTCACGGTGGAGCCGCTGACGCTCACCGCAGGCGCGGACGGGGCAACGGGATAGTAGCCGACGTTGAAATCGGAGGTGACCAGCGTTTTCGACGTCCCGGAGAAGTCTGTCGCGGAAACGACGTAGCTATAGCTGCCCACCGCAAGATTGCCGAACTTGATGGCGCTGTTCATCCCGTCGGTCCTGATGTTGTAGCTTTTCGTGTACGAATCGTTAATATTTTTTGAATAGCTTAGTTCGACGGCGCCGGCGCTGTTATAGACTTTGCAGTTGACGTTCGTCAATGGGAAATTCGAGCTGATCACGCCTTCGATGCCGAAGGACTGTCCGGGCGTGAGCATCCCAGCAGGATAAACGGCGCCGGAGATCGCCAGGTTTGAAGGATTGTTCGGGGAACAGGTAACGGTGAACGGCTTTTCCAGCAGGACCTTGTTCTGCACGCACGCGTTCTGGGCTTCGATCTTATATATGTACGTACCTATAGGAAGCTCGCCGAACTTGATCTGCGAGTCAAGATTGTGGATATTGTAGGTTTTTGCGTTGGGAAATGCCAGCCAGTCTCTATATGAAAAATCGCCGACGCTGCCGTTGTCATTGTAGGTTATACTGGTGGCGCTGATGGAGACCTTCACCTGACTGAGATCTGATTCGTCGGACGTGACGGTCCCTTTGATGCTGAAGCTCTGCCCTCTGGTCAGCTTCGTCGGATAGTTCGCGCCGCTGATGGAGATATCGTCCTCGATCGCGGCCGCTGACGGGACGCCTCCCGGCATCAGCGCCAGGAGGAATATCAGCGTCAAGGTCAGTGCTGCCAGCTTCTTCGCCGTTTTCTTCATTCTTCTCCGCTCCTTGTCAGCCGTTCACGCCCATGCCGCCGGGTACCCGGCAAAGCGGCGCGGCGGGCAATCCTCCGCCGCGCCGCTTCGTATTCGACTGATTTTAATACTTTTATAATATTATAACAGATTTCATTCCTGCTGCAAGGCCTTTGTAGCTTTTTCCATGTTGCACAAACGAGGAACCCGTGCTTTGTCAGTAATATACAATTATCCCCGGGAACACAGAACGGTTCCCGGGGATTGCGATTCTTGTATCAAAGTCCCAGCGTTTTCGGGTCCGTCGGCGGGCAGACGCTTTCCCGGGAGCCGACGGCCCCCGCCGCCAGCAGCGCGCCGATCCGGCAGGCTTCCGCCAGACTCCGGCCCCGGCAGAGGCCGACGCCCACCCCGGCGAAGAAGGCGTCCCCCGCCCCGGTGGTATCCACGAGCTCGGCGGGAGCGGCGGGGCAGCGGCCCCACGCCCCGTTTTCGGACCAGACGGCGCCCTCGGCCCCCAGGGTGACCGCCAGGGAGGGCAGACCCGTCTCCTTCCGAACGGCCTCCAGCCGGGAAGCCAGCGCTTCCGGGGCCAGGCCCTCCCAGTCGCCGGGGGAAAGAAGCCCCAGCTCCTGCCGGTTGCAGACGAGGCTCGTCAGCCGCGGGAGATACGCCCGCCGCTCCAGGGCGATGGCCATGTTGCTCACGGCGGCGCAGACGGGGACGGCGTACTTCTCGCCCAGGGCGCAGACGAGCGCCACGGTCTCCTCCTCCAGGTCCAGCTCGAAGAGGATCCCCTCCGCGCCGGAGAAGATCTCCTCCTCCCTTCTTCGCAGGATCTCCGCCAGAGGCCGGAGGTCCGGGCGGCGGGAGACGGAGGCCGCCACCTCGCCCCGGGAGTCGAACACGGCCAGCCACAGGCCCATGCCGCCGGGGCGGCGCTCCATGAAGCGGGTCTCCACGCCCCGGTCCCGGAGCCGCCGGATCACGTCCTCCCCGGCCCCGGTATCGTCCGCAAGGCCGACGAACACGACCTTCTGCCCCGCGGCGGCCGCGTCCTCGGCGACGTTCCGGGCCACGCCCCCGTGCACCTGCTCCACCCGGCCCGCGTTGCGGCCGCCGGGATCGTATTCCCCCTCGGGAAAGCCCTTGATATCCACGAAGACGCTGCCCACCACCACGATGCTCACGGGCCTTCTCCTCTCAGCCTCACTCCCTCTGCTTCTGCAGACGGATGTCTTTTCCGTAAAACTTCAGGATCTCGAAGCTCCCCGCCAGCCGGGAGGCGATCTGCGGGGAATAGCGCCGGCCGATCTCCTCCGTCCCCAGGTTGGAGGACACCACGGTGCTCCTCCCCTCCCGCAGGCGGGTGTTCAGCAGCTCATAGACGGCGCTCACGGTGAGAGCGGTGACCATCTCCGCCCCCAGATCGTCCAGGATCAGCAGGTCGCAGCGCAGGCAGCGCTGCACGTCCGCCTCCGCCTCCTCCTGCTCCCCCCGGCGGCCGAAGCGGGCCTCCTCGAAACGGGAGACCACGTTCACCGCCGTATCGTAGACCACGCTGAAGTCCTTTTCGGCCACGACGCCGGCGATGCAGGCGGAGAGGAAGGTCTTGCCCAGGCCGGGAGCCCCGGTGAGGAAAAGGCTGCCGGTGGTCGGGCCGAAGCTCTCGGCGTAGCTGCGGCAGATGCGCAGCACCATCTCCATGTGCTGCCGGGGTATCACCCCGGTGAGGGGATCGGGCCGGTCGTCGTAATAGCGGAGGCGGAACTGGCCGAAGCTCTCCCCCCGCAGGTCCAGGAGGCGGCTGAGCTCCTTCCGCTGCTCCTCCCGATAGAGCTTCATGAGGCAGGCGCAGGGCTTCATGCCCACGTACCCCCGGTCGCTGCAGAGGGGGCAGACCGGCCTTTCGTCGATGCAGCCCTCCGGGTAGCCCAGGGCGGCGATGCGCGCGGCCCGCTCCCCCTGGGCGGCCAGGTTCTTCTGCTGGATGGCGGCCACGGCCCGCTCCGGATCGTCCCCGCCCCGGAGGGCGGCGGCCGCCGCCTCGGGCACGGAGGCGCGCAGCACCCCGTCCAGCTCCGCGATCCGGGGATCCTTCCCGTAGATCTCCTGCCGGAGGCGGCGGGCCTCGGAGGCGCGGCGGAGCCCTTCTTCTTCATAGCGGTCCAGCGCCCGGCGCAGGATCTTCCCGTCAAGTGCCATGGTCTCCGCCTCCGTTCAGCTTGTTGAGATATCTCTGCATCCGCTCGTATTCCTCCGGGGTGGGCCCGGCGGGGGCCCTGGCGCCGCCCTTCGCCTGCCGGGGCGGCCGGTCCCCCGCCTCGATCTCCGGCAGGGTATGCAGGCCCTTGGCGTGCCAGTTTTCCAGGATGCGGTTCATATAGGGCCAGGCCAGCTCGCCCTTTTTGTAGATCGTCTTGTCGTAGGCGCGGAGGAGGGCCTCCCGGTCGAAGCCCATGTCCAGCCAGGCCAGCAGGTATTTCTCCTCCGAGGGGGCCGGGCTCCGGTTCTGTATGCCCAGGAGACGGGCAAGTTCCTCCGCCCGGCTGCGCTTTCCGGCCCGCTCCTTCAGCCACCGGTCCGCAAGATCCATGGTGAACAGCTCCTCGCGGCTCCAGACGTAGGCCTGCTTCTCGATCTGCCGCAGGGTGGGCTTCCGCCCGGGGCCGAAGCGCCGCCGGATCTCCTCGGTGCAGTAGTTCACCAGCATGGAGATCACCTCCGTGGGGAGGCCGAGATCGTGGTAGATGCCGAAGAGGATCTTCATGTCTCCGCCGGTGAGGACGCGGCCCAGGCGTTCGGCGGAATCCTCCAGGACCCTGCGGAAGCCCGGATCCCCCTCCGTCAGCTTTTTCAGCTCCTCCACCGTGACCTCCGGCAGCTCCTCCCGCTCCGGAGCCTGCCGGGGTCCCTCCTCCGCGCCGCGGATGAGCCCCGCCCCCCTCAGCAGAGCCATGCAGGCCTCCAGGGACAGGGAGAGCTTCAGCTCCGGGGCGGCCCTGGCCGGATCGAAGCGCCCGCCGTTCTTCAGTACCCAGAGATAGAGCAGGGCGGCGTCGCCGCTGCCCAGGGCCAGCAGCCGGTCGGCGTCCTCGATGCGGATGGTCAGCGGCGCGGGCCGGGCCAGGACATATTCCTCCGCCATGCTTCTCTCCTCCTTCCCTCCGGCGGTCCGTCGGTTTCTGTCGTGTTTCGTATTATACCGCCCGCCGGGCCGCCCTGCAAGCCGAAAAACCGGGCCCGCGCTCTTTTGCGGAAAATTGGCGCGCCCCCCTTTGAAAAACCGAACGGGCATGATATAATTTCTGAATCAGGAAACAAGACGCGGAAGGGAGGCGGTAGGATGGAGCTCATGGTTTGGGTATCCACGGCGGAGGCCCTGCGGGCAGCCGTGACCGCCGGGGCGGATGCGGTGCGCATCGGCCTGCGGGATTACAGCTTCAGCGGGCTGCCGCTGGAGGAAGTGAAGAAGGCCGCCGTATGGTGCCGGGTGCGGGGCGTGCGCCTCTCCGTCGCCATGGACGCTCCTCTTTCCGGCAGCCGCTTCCGGGCCGCGGCGGACGCGGCCCTGGACCTGGGGCGCAGCGGCGCGGACGCCGTGTGCGCCGGGGACCCCGGCTTT
>JAFXUU010000053.1 GCA_017524845.1 Oscillospiraceae bacterium | reverse complement strand
GCTGGAAATGGTGGCCCTCACCGCCGAAATGCGGGAGCTGAAGGCCAATCCCGACCGCAAGGCCAAGGGCACCGTCATCGAGGCAAGGCTGGACAAGGGCCGGGGTCCCATCGCCACCGTGCTGGTGCAGAACGGCACCCTGCACAGCGGGGATATCCTCATCGCCGGCATGACCGTGGGCCGCGTGAGGACCATGATCAACGACAAGGGACAGCGCCTCACCGAGGCCGGGCCCAGCGTGCCGGTGGAGATCACCGGCCTGCGGGACGCGCCCAACGCCGGCGATATCTTCAACGTGGTGGAAGACGAGCGCATGGCCCGGGAGCTGGTGGAGCAGCGGAAGGAAGAGAACAAGAAGGCCACCACCGGCGGCGAGCGCAAGGTGAGCCTCAACGACCTCTTCGCCCAGATCAAGGAGGGCGAGCTCAAGGAGCTGACCCTCATCGTGAAGGCCGACGTGCAGGGCTCCGTGGAGGCGGTGAAGTCCTCCCTGGAGAAGCTCTCGAACGACGAAGTCCGGGTCCGGGTCATCCACGGGGCCGTGGGCGCCATCAACGAGAGCGACATCATGCTGGCCGCCACCTCCAACGCCATCATCGTGGGCTTCAATGTCCGGCCGGATGCCGCCGCCCGGGACAGCGCCGCCCGCAGCGGCGTGGATATGCGGATGTACCGGGTCATTTACGACTGCATCCAGGAGATCAGCGACGCCATGAAGGGCATGCTGGCCCCGCAGTTCCGGGAGGTCCTCACGGGCCACGCGGAGATCCGCCAGACCTACCACGTCAGCAAGGTGGGCACCATCGCCGGCTGCTATATGCAGGACGGCAGGATCGTGCGCTCCAGCGGCGTACGCGTGGTGCGGGACGGCATCGTGGTCCACGAGGGCGAGCTGGCCTCCCTGCGCCGCTTCAAGGACGACGTGAAGGAGGTCGCCGAGGGCTATGAGTTCGGCTGCTCCATCGAGAAGTTCAACGACCTGAAGGAAGGCGACATCATCGAAGCCTTCGTCATGGAGAAGATCGAAAGCTGAGAAGCGCGAACAAAGGATAAGAAGGGCCGCATCCCCGCGGTGCGGGGGTGCGGCCCTTGGATTATGGGAGAAGGTACATGAACAATAAAGGCGTAGGCGCGGTGTTCTGCCTGATCGCTGCGCTGCTGATGGCAGCAAAATACCTGGCCGCCGCGATTTTCATGAGCGGCATTTCCAGCTGGAGCGTGGAGCTGTTCCGCAGCGCTCTGCAGCATGTGGGCCCGCCCCTGTCCATAGCGGCGGTGATCGCCCTGGTCCTGGGGATCGCTTTCCTTGTCTGGGGCATCGTTCAGGACGGGAACACATCAAAAAAGAAGTAAAGGTAAGCCTGTTTTATGAAAGCAAGACTGATCGTGGCGGCCATCGGCCTTCCCCTGCTGCTGGCGGTGCTGTGTTTCGCCCCACCCTGGGCGGTCACGGCCCTGTTTGCGGCGGTGACGGTGCTGGGCAGCTGGGAACTTTTTCATATCCTGCACGTCGAAAAGCGGCGGGGGGCCCTGATCCTTACCATGGTCTGCTCGGCGGCAGTGCAGTTCACCGTGTACCTTGCGGGTTATGACAAGACCGTGTATCTTTTCCTGCCCTTCGCCCTCCTTCTTTTCCTCTGCTGGGTGGCATACTATGAGAGGCAGGAGCCCTTCGGCCTGGAGGGGCTGGCCGCCGCGCTCTTCTCCGGAGCCTTCGTGCCCCTGGGCCTGAGCGCCATGACCGTCCTGCGCCGGTCCGAACGGGGCAGCCTGCTGGTGCTGGCGCCTCTGGTGGTCACCTTCCTGGGGGACAGCGGGGCCTATTTCGCCGGGCGCGCCCTGGGCAAGCGGAAGATGAGCCCCCGCACAAGCCCCAACAAAACCGTAGCCGGCCTTCTGGGCGGCCTTCTGTCCTCCGCTCTGGGCATGGTGCTCTACGGGCTCGTGCTCCGGGCCTTCGGCCTGGACGGCAGACTCTGGAAGCTGGCGATCGTGGGCCTGGTGGGCGGCGCGGCGGATCAGCTGGGGGACCTGAGCTTCTCCCTCATCAAGCGCCACGCCGGGGCCAAGGACTACGGCAATCTCCTGCCCGGCCACGGCGGGGCGTACGACCGCTTCGACAGCACCTCCTTCGCCGCGCCCACGGTGCTGGCCCTGCTGAAGCTGCTGGAGGTATTCTGATGGGCCTTTCCCTGCTGGGAGCCACCGGCTCCATCGGACGGCAGACCCTGGACGTGGCGGAACGGCTGGGCCTGCCCGTCTGCGCCCTGGCTGCGGGGACGAACGCCGAAGCCATGGAGGACGCGGTCCGCCGCTTCCGGCCGAGGCTGGCGGTGCTCTGGGACGAAAAAGCCGCCGGGAGCCTGCGCACGGCCCTGGCGGATACGGAAACGAAGGTCCTCTCCGGCATGGAGGGGCTGCTGGAGGCGGCCTCTCTCCCGGAAGCGGACACGGTCCTGGCCGCCATGTCCGGTGCGGTGGGACTGAAGCCCGCCCTCCGGGCCATCGAGGCGGGGAAGAAGCTGGCCCTGGCCAACAAGGAGACCCTGGTCTGCGCCGGAGAGCTGGTGACTGCGGCGGCGAAGGCCCGGGGCGTGCCCCTGCTGCCGGTGGATTCGGAGCACAGCGCCATCTTCCAGTGCCTCCAGGGCGCCGGAGAGGTGAAGCGCATTCTCCTCACCGCCTCCGGCGGCCCCTTCCGCAGCCTGGACGCGGCGGCGCTGGAAAAGGTGAAAAAGGAGGACGCCCTGCGCCATCCCAACTGGCGCATGGGCCCGAAGATCACCGTGGACAGCGCCACTCTGATGAACAAGGGCCTGGAATTCATCGAGGCCATGTGGCTCTTCGGCCTCCGGCCGGAGCAGATCACCGTGCTGGTGCACCCCCAGAGCGTGGTGCATTCGGCGGTGGAATTTGCCGACGGGGCGGTGATCGCCCAGCTGGGCACGCCGGACATGCGCCTGCCCATCCAGCTGGCCCTCACCTGGCCGGAGCGGAAGCCCTGCCCCGCCCCCGCCCTGGACCTGACGAAGACGCCGCCCCTCACCTTCGAGGAGCCGGACCTCGTTCGCTTCCCCTGCCTGAAGCTGGCCATGGACTGCGCAGGGCGTCGGGGCACGGCGGACTGCGCCGTGATGAACGCAGCCAACGAAGAAGCCGTCCGTGCCTTCCTGGAGGGGCGCACGGGCTTCACGGAGATCTATCGCCTGGTCGCCCGGACCCTGGAGGCCCTCTCCGGTCTGCCCGGGCGCAGCCTGGAGGAGATCGTCGCCGCCGACGAGGCGGCAAGGAGGTATACCCGCTCGTGTCTCTGAACGTTCTCTATATCGCGATCGGCATCCTTATGTTCGGCGTACTCATCGCCGTCCATGAGACCGGTCATTTTTCCGTCAGCAAGCTGTTCAACATCAAGGTCAACGAGTTCTCCATCGGCATGGGCCCCGCGATCTGGCACCGGGAGAAGGGGGAGACGAAATACTCCCTCCGCGTCCTGCCCGTGGGCGGCTTCTGCGCCATCGAGGGGGAGGACGGCAGCAGCGACGATCCCCGCGCCTTCACCGCCAAGCCCATGTGGCAGCGCATCTGCGTACTGGCCGCGGGCAGCGGCGCGAATCTCCTCATCGGCTTCCTCATCGCCCTCTGCCTCTATCTGGGCTACTGCGCCGCCGGGGATTACCTGGTGCCCACCGCCCGGCTGGCGGGCTTCATGGAGGGCTGCCCCTACGAGGGGGCGGACGGGCTGCTGACGGGGGACCGCATCCTGTCCGTGGACGGGTGGCGCGTCCACTCCACCCGGGATTTCAGCCTCTTCATGTCCCTCAGCGACGGGCAGACCGTGGATATCGTCCTGCGTCGGGACGGGAAGCGGGTGAAGCTGGAGGACTATCCCCTCGTCCTGCGGGAATACGACGATGGGGAGGGGGGCACCGTGTGGAAATACGGCCTCCTCTTCGACCAGGACCTCCTGACCCTGCCGGTAGCCCTGCGGGAGGCGTGGTACGACTGCGCCTATTACGCCCGGGTGGTGTGGGCCAGCCTCCAGTATCTGCTCAGCGGCCGCGCCGGGGTCAACGACCTTTCCGGTCCCGTGGGCATGGTGAAAGCCATCGGCGACGTGGGGGCCCAGGCGGACACCGTGGGTGAGGGTCTGGCCAACGTCTTCGGCCTAATCGCCTTCATCGCGGTGAACCTGGCGGTGATGAACATGCTGCCCATCCCGGCGCTGGACGGGGGCCACATCTTCTCCATGCTGGTGTTCTGGCTCATCGGGAAGATCCTCCGCCGGAAGCCCAGTCCCAAGATCGAGAGCTACATCCACGCCGGCGGGCTGGTGCTGCTGCTGGGGCTGATGGCATTCGTAATGTTCAACGATATCCGAAAGCTGTTCTGACAGACAAATCGCATTCGCTTCGCCGGATCGCGATTTGAGCAGGCTTGCGCCGCGCTGCGTCCTTATTCGGCGGAATCCGTCGCAGCGCCGCAAGCGGCACTGCTCGATCATTCCGCCGAAACGTCCTCTTCAAAAATGAAGCGTACGCTTCATTTTTGAAGAGGAGGAACAGCGAAGCGAATGATACGAAGCTTGCGACGAAGAAGTCCGCTCCGCGAGGCAGGGACGAAAAGGGGTTCCATATGACGAAACAGATCCGGGCGGGACGTCTTGCCATCGGCGGCGGGGCTCCCGTCAGCGTTCAGAGCATGTGCAATACGAAAACGGAGGACGTGGAGGCCACGGTTAACCAGGTGAAGGCCCTGGCCGCCGCCGGCTGCGAGCTCGTTCGTCTGGCGGTGCCCACGGAAAAGGCGGCCCGCGCCCTGCGCGCCATCCGGGAGCAGAGCCCCGTGCCTCTGTCGGCGGACATCCACTTCGACTATCGTCTGGCGATCCTGGCCGCCGAGGCGGGCATGGACAAACTCCGCATCAATCCCGGCAACATCGGGCCGGAGGAGAACGTGCGGAAAGTGGCGGACGCCTGCCGGGCGGCGGGGATCCCCATCCGCATCGGCGTCAACGGAGGCAGCCTGGAAAAGGGACTCCTGGCGAAGTACGGCGGTCCCACCCCGGAGGCCATGCTGGAATCCGCCCTGGGCCACGTGCGCCTGCTGAACAAATTCGGCTTCGACGATATCTGCCTCAGCCTGAAATGCTCCGAGGTCCCCGCCACCGTGGCGGCTTACGAGCTGGCGGCGGAAAAGACGGACTACCCCCTGCACGTCGGGATCACCGAGGCGGGGGGCGGGGAAATGGCGGTGGTGAAGGCCGCCGCGGGCATCGGCGCCCTGCTGCTCCGGGGCGTGGGGGATACCCTGCGGGTGAGCATGACCGGGGACCCCCTGCGGGAGCCGGAGGTGGGCATCGAGATCCTCCGGGCCCTGGGCCTCCGTCGGGACGCGCCGGACTTCATCGCCTGTCCCACCTGCGGGCGCACGGAGATCGACCTGGAGGGCCTGTACAACGACGTGCGGGCCAGGCTCCAGAGTTGCCGGGCCCCCATCCGGGTGGCGGTTATGGGCTGTGTGGTCAACGGCCCCGGAGAGGCCGCTGCCGCGGACTACGGCGTGGCCGGGGGAAAGGACTGCGGCCTCCTGTTCCGCAGGGGACAGAAGCTGCGCACCGTGCCCTACGAGGGCCTGGCCGACGCCCTGGCGGACCTCATTCGGGCCGACGGGATCGAGATATGATCCATAAGCGGCTCGCCCCGGACCCTTGACAGAACGCAAGTGCGGCGCTATAATGCAAATATAAAAGGCGTTGCCGAAAAGCGGCTCCGCCCGACATAGTCTCTTAAATCAAGTTAAGAAACCGTCACTTGGCAGAGTGGCGGTTTCTGCTTTTCACGGTAATCGTGATCGTATATCCCAAGATATGGAACGTCAACGGGATCGGCATAGAAACACCCCCTTTCGGGTGGTGCAGCGGAACCGCTTTTTTCGCTTGGCAATGCCTTGCTCCGAAGAGCCTCAAAAACCTACTTGTTTAACGGTATTTGTCAAGGAAAACAGACTGTAACAGCGACCGCTCTGACTAAGGAGATTTGTTCTCGCACATCAGATTAACTGCGTGAATATCTCCCGAACACTCCAAAGTTCTGCATTTCAGGTTATAACATTCGATGATTTGATTGCATGTCACGTCGCCAACCGCATATATCCCGTTAGCACGGACGTCGCCGTCTGCGTGAACGTCTCCGGCGATATCGGCACAGTCTATCCATCCGTGACACACTACATCTCCGCTGATCGTGCCCTCGGAGATCAGATTCCCGTAGATTTCCACCTTGTAAACCGGGGCGCTGCCGTTTTGGGGGAACCGGACGTGAATAAAGGGCTCATCTTTTGAAGCAGCATGGGCATCCAGGATCCGTCTACCCTTCATCTGTACGATACGGATAACATCATCGTCTTTGATGTGGCCGGACATCATCGCTGCTGTCAGATCGGAATCGGAAAACAAATCGTCGATCAAGCATCCAAGTTCTCTTGCAATGCTTGGCAGAAGTGAAATATCGGGTGTATTGGAGTTTGTTTCCCATTTTGAAACCACTTGAAAAGTAACCCCCAGCTTTTCGGCAAACTGTTTCTGGGTTAGCTTCATATTCTGCCGCAGCATTCTGATGTTTGTGCCTATGGAAACCATGTTCTCACTCCTCTCGACAGAGAAATGATAGCATAACTCCGGTATTACATTCAATAAAGGAACCAGTTAATAACTCAACCATTGCTGGAATTTGAAAACAACCAAGCATCCGGCATACAGCTTGTCGGGTGCTCTTTCAAGCCTGCGCAGAGGAAACCCTCGCGCAGGTTTTTCTGTTTGAAGGATTTTTGCTTGCTCATGTGTATTATAGATGAAAAGCTTTTCAGAGGAGACTGCCATGTATAACAATGATGAGTTCTCCGGTTACGCGAAGAAATACATGGACATGGTGTTTCGGATCGCATTCAGCTATTTGAAGTGCCAAGCAGATGCAGACGATGTGACACAGGACGCATTGATCAGGCTATACAAAACAAACAAAGCATTTGCATCCGACGCCCATGTGAAAAACTGGCTGATCCGCGTTACGGTCAATCTCTGCAAAAATGTATTTCGCTCTCCATGGTACAAAAACGAACCGATTGAAGCCTATGCAAATACCTTACAATTTGAAGCACAGGAGGATCACGAGCTGTTCTCCGTTGTTATGGGCCTCGACAAGAAGTACAGCATGGTAGTTCTCCTCTATTATCAAGAAGGCTATTCCATACGGGAAATCTCTTCAATCCTGCGTATCCCGGAAAAAACAATAAGTACCCGACTGACACGGGCGAAAGCCAAACTTAAAACGATGCTGACGGAGGCATGAATCAATGACAGACAAGGAGCTTTTTGACAGAACATTTTTAAAAATGCGCGCCTCGGAAGATACCCTGCAGGAGGTTTATTCTGTGATTGAACGTAAAGAAAGCCGGGCTTATTCCAAACGCACCATTTTTATGGCGGCTGCCGTCGCCGTTGTGATGGCCCTTTCTGTGACCGCATTTGCTGCATACAGCCGGTGGTCCCCGTTTCTGGCAGAAGCGTTTAGGGTCAGCGAAGCGCAGCAAAGTGAGCTTTTGGGCCTGGGAATCACGTCGTTTGTCGGACGATCCGCGGAAAGCAACGGTATCACCATGACGGCGGAACAGGTCATAGGCGACGAATACGGCTGTTATGTCCTGATTCGGCTTGAGACCGATGACCCCGAAGTCTTTAGCCATAAAGCCACGCCGAGGATCGAAGTATACCTGGATGACGATGCGAGCAAACAGATTCTTGAAAAGTGGTCGTGGACAGATTGGATGCTTGAAAGCGATTCCGCCACGATGTATATCGGCTGCTGGACAAGCGGCAAAAGCGGTCATGGCATCACCGTTACGCTGACCGGGCTGATGGGGTCGTCAGAACAAAACTATTCCAACGTGTGGGAGGGTTGTGCAAATCTTTCCTGGAACTTGTCATTCAACGACGATACAACGGAGCGATACAGCGTCGTTTCCGACAAAAACACTGTCGCCGGCCCGACGATTGAGTATATCTGTCTGACCCCGGTAAGCGTTTGCGTGTATTACGACGCAAAAAGCGTTCGTGAGTTTATGACGGCAGAAGACTATACTCTTCGGCCGGTCAGCCTTACGCTTGATAACGGGAGCAAATGCGACCTGAGCATGAGCGCATCCCGTTCGACTTTCATCTCGGACAGAAACGACGTTGAGGTGTACTATATGGTTCAGGTCAGCACAGAACAGCTCTTGCCCGGTGGTATCAAGGAGGTTGGGATCAGCAACGGAAACGAAGTCATAAACTATCGTTTGGTTGAAGCTTCCTGATTGGCGCGGCCGGTGCCGGAGCGGCTGATACTGAGGACGGGAGAGAACGACACGGGACTGCGAGCTCGCAGTCCCGTATTTTCTGTGCTTTGCTTACGTCCGTTCCTTTCCCCAGAAGAAAAGGGCCACGGTGCCGGGGCCGGTGTGGCTGCCGATGAGGTTGCCCACGTAGTTGATCTCCACCCTGCCGCTGAGCTTTTTGAAGCGGCTCTCGATCAGCTCCGCCACGGCCCGGGCGTCCTCCATGCATTCACTCTGGCTGATATAGCACTTGCCGCCGTAACGGAGACCGCCCTCGGCGCATTCCTCCATCTTCTTCACAATCTCCCGGATCACCCGCTTCTTGCCGGGGATCTTCAGGCGGGGGATCAGGCGGCCCTGGCCGTCCATGTCCAGCAGGGGGCAGATTCCCAGGATGCCGCCGAAGAGGCCCGCCGCCTTGGAGATGCGGCCGCCCTTCACGTAGTAGCTCAGGTCCGTGGAGAAGAACCAGTGATTCAGACGCAGACGGTTTTTCTCCGCCCAGTCCCGGAGGGCGTCGATGTCCATGCCCTCGTCCCGCCTGTCTGCCAGAGCGTCCATCAGGAGCCCGTAGCCCGAGGAGGCCCCCAGGGAATCCACGATATGGATCTTCCGCTCCGGATGGCGCTCCCGGCAGATGCGGGCGGCGTCCGCCGCGGAATTGTAGGTGCCGGAGATGCCGGAGGAGAGCGTGACGTGAAGCACGTCCAGCCCCCGGGACAGGAACTGCTCGAAATACTCCAGGTATTCGGTGATGTTGATCTGGCTGGTTTTGGTGTCGGCCCCCTCGGCCATGGCCCGGTAGAACTCCGGGAAGGGGATGGTCTGGCCCAGGTCGTCGGGGTGCTCCACGCCGTCCAGCCAGTAGTGGAAGCAGATATAATGGATGCCCCGTTCGTCGAAATGCTCCTTCGTCAGGTCGGCGGTGGAGCAGCAGCTGAGAATATAACTTGCCATAGCGTTCTCCCTTCGTTGCATATGGGATCCGTCTGCGGCAAGTGTAACCGAAGTCTCAGTTCCCGGGCAAGCTATCCTTGTTTCCGAGGGCTCTACGCTCCGTTTCCGGCGCTCTACTCACGGTAGAGTCCTTTGTTTTCAAGGCTTTCCGGCGGATCTGGAAGGCCAGGAACACCAGGAGCTCCGCGGGCGCCAGGATGAGGAAGACCTGCCAGATATTGTATTTCAGCAGCATCAGGTAGATGAGCAGCACCAGGCTCAGCACCAGGGCCATGACGATAAACATGTTGCCTCGACCCCGGAACCAGACGGTATTGAAGACCAGCAGGGCGATGAGAGAGAGGGGTACCGCCGCCACGAAGACGATCCACTGGATGGCCCCCAGCACGGTCCACACCACCACGAACTCTACCATGCAGAGGGTCCAGATGGCGGCGATGGAGCTCAGGAGCACGAAGAGGCGGCTGTAGGTTTCCGTCTCCGTGCGCAGGGTAGGGGGCGGCGCCCATTGGGCGTTGGGGGACAGGAGGGCGTCCACGCTGACGCCGAAGAGCCTGCCCAGCTCCGTCAGCACGTAGGCGTCCGGCACAGACTCCGCCCGCTCCCATTTGGAAACGGCCTTGTCGGAATAGTGCAGCTTTTCCCCCAGCTCCGCCTGGGTCATCCCGGCGGCGGTGCGCAGCCTGATCAGGTTGCTGGCAAAGGCGGCTTTCAGTTCATCCATGGGCGGGAGGTTCCTTTCACCGGGGCTTTTTGAAGGCGAAGGAGAGGGCGAAGAGGACCACCGCCAGGCCGCAGCCGCAGCCCCAGATGATGGCGGCCCGCTCCCAGCGGAAGGACCAGCTCCAGCCGTTGGAGGAAAAACCGACGATGATGGCGGCGACGAATACCACCGCGGCGGCAAAGCGCAGCCAGCCCCTGGCTCCGATGCCGGTCTCCGGCACGTCCTCATGGTCCGCCATGCCGTAGAAGTCCCAGTAGCCGTGTTCGGAGTTCTCCGCCGGTTTGTCCTCCTCCGTGCCGGGCAGCTCCGCGGAGCAGTAGGGGCAGAATTTCACGGGCGCCAGGATCTCCTTGCCGCAGTTCATACAGACGATGGATGCTTGCTTGGCCATAGTATCAGCTCCTTGGAGTGAAGTCTCTTGCGGGATGCGGGACGGAAGCCCCGCCGGAGGACCGTCCCTTATTTCGGTCCGGGATCGAAGGTCTCGAAGATGGGGAGACTGCCGTCGGCCTCCGCGGCCGCCAGCTCCTCCGGCTTCCGCAGGGTCCAGCTGGCTTCATGCGCGCCCCAGCGGCGGCGGCAGAGGCGCAGGGGAAGGCGACTGCGGTCCGAAAACCGGCAGGCGATGAAGTCGGGCACGGTGAGGAAATTCAGAAGCAGATTGCGCAGCACGAAGCACTGCCAGCCGGGAAGCCCCTCGTCCCCTTTGTGAAAGGCCATGGTCAGCTGGCCCCGAACGAAGCCGGGCCGCAGCTTTTTCAGGACCATGAGCACCCGGGGATCGAAGGATTCCACGCAGAAATCCCCCCGGTACCGGTCCAGCCGGGCGGAGACGGCCTCCGTCAGGGCCCGGTGGTTCCCCCCATGGCTTTTCAGCTCGATGATGAGGGGCGCCCTGCCCTCGAAAAGCGCCAGCACCTCGTCGAAGAGGGGCACCGGCTCCGCCGTGCCCTCCAGACGCAGGGCCGCGAGGCCCGCCCGGTCCAGATCCTCGATCGTCCCCGCCGCGCCGGTGCAGCGGCGCAGGTCGGAATCGTGGAAGACGGCCAGGGTCCCGTCCTTCAGCAGGTGCACGTCCAGCTCCGCGCCCCAGCCGTGCTCCAGGGCCCGGCGGAAAGCGGGGAGGGAGTTTTCGGGGATGGCGGGTTTGTCGTGAAAGCCCCGGTGGGCGTAGCGCCGGCCCTCCAGCCCTGCCCAGCGGGGATTCCCCCGCCGGCAGCGCAGCAGCAGAAGAAACAGCCCGTACAGGCAGAAGAGCAGCGCGGCAATAAACAGGATCTGCGCAAGCAGACGCATAAAAACACCCCGGACACAGTTGTCAGTTGTCAGTTAACAGTTAACATAGGGGCGTGCTGATTATGTTAACTGTAAACTATTAACTATTAATTATTACTTAATCTACGTCCATCGCTTCCAGGCCCTTCTTCGCTTCGGGGCGGGAATCGCCGTGGCGGACGGCCAGCATGGTGATGAAGGCCAGCACCACGAAGACGGCGGCGTAGGGGAAGAGCACCGTCATGCCCAGCTTATCCATGAGGAAGCCGGAGACCATGGGCGTGGCCACCTGGGCGGCCATGCTGGCGGTGTAGTAGAAGCCGGTATACTTGCCCACGTCCGAGCCGGAGGCCATTTCCACCACCATGGGGAAGGAATTGACGTTGATGGTGGCCCAACCGACGCCCGCCAGGGCGAAGAGCGCGTTCATCAGCAGGGTGGGGCTCCCGTCCCGCAGGAAGGCGGCCGCGCCGAAGGACACGGCCAGCATCACCACGCCGGCCAGAATGGTCTTTTTCCGGCCCGCCCGGCTGGCGACGATGCCCACGGGAAGGTAGGAAATGATGGCCGCCGCCTGGGCGATGATGAGGGTGAGGTTATAGTCCTTGTGGAGGATGTTGGCGGCATAGACGGAATACTTGCTGGTGACGGCGTTGTAGCCGAAGAACCAGAGGACGATGCTGGCCAGCAGGAACAGGAGGCTGCGCTTTTCCCCGGGACCCAGCCGCCGCTTTTCCCCGGTCTCCGTCTCCTCGTCCTCCCGGATGCCGAAGCGGCGGCTGTCCTCCTGCATCTCCGTCACGAAACGGTTTTCGTTCACCGTGATGAGGAATATCCCCAGGGCAATGAGCATGATCCCGGCCACCACGGCGAAGAAGGGCGTGTAGCTCATGAGGGAGTTTTTCACCGAGCTGGTGGAGAAGGCGATGCCCAGGACCAGCACCAGGATGCCGCCGAAGGAGCCCATGAGGTTGATGACGGCGTTGGCCTTGCTCCGGAGAGGCTTCATGGTTACGTCCGGCATAAGGGCCACGGCCGGGCTGCGGAACACCGCCATGCTCAGGAGCACCGCCAGCAGCAGGATCACGAAGCGGACCAAAGGTCCGGTTCTGTGCCGGGTCACGTTCTGGGCGTAGGCCTGCCGTGCGGGGACTACGTAATTCGTATAATCCGGGTTGGCGACGGTCTTCTCTCCGCTGACGATCTGACTGCGGATGGCGGTGAATTCCTCCTCGCTGAATTTCTCCGCCAGCACGAAGCGCTCCCCATCGGGGGTGAGAAGGGTCTCCTGCCCCTCCGCCTCATAGACGGCCGAGAGGGCGGCGGGATCGTCGATCCTGGCGACGCCGCCCAGATTCTTCAGCTGGGCGTTGTCCGCCGCGGTCAGGAGCACGAAGGCGACGGCCGCCGCCAAGGTCCCCGCCACGATGAAGGGGGTCCTCCGGCCGAAGCGGCCCCGGTGCTTGTCCGACAGGGCGCCGAACAGGGGCAGCAGGAAGAGGGCCAGGACGTTGTCCAGGGCCATGATGACGCCGCTGAGACCCTGGCTCATGCCGAATTTGTTGGTGAGGATCAGGGGAATGGTGGTGTCGTAGGCCTGCCAGAACGCGCAGATGAGAAAGAAAGCAAAGCCGACGCAGATCGTGCGCCTGTAGTTGAGCTTCATGTCCCTCGCTCCTTGCTGAGTTCTCTCAGCACCGCCGCCACGTCCGGATAGATCCACGTGGGGACGACGCCGTATTTTTCCACGTCCGCCTCGGTCCCCTCCCCGGAGAGGACGAAGATCGTGTCGATGCCCGCGTTGACGCCGCAGGCGATGTCCGTATAGACCCGGTCCCCCATGAGGCAGGTCTCGGCGGCGGTGCGGCCGAATTTCTCCATGGCCATATACGCCATGTCCGGCCGGGGCTTGCCGAAGATCGCCTCCGGCCGCCGCCCGGTGCAGGTGAAGAGCAGCTCGATCACGCTGCCGCAGTCCGGGGCGCTGCCGTACCAGGTGGGGCAGACGGGGTCGGGATGGGTGGCGGCGTAGGCGGCGCCGCCGCTGAGCAGGATGCGGCAGTCCTCCAGCTTCCGGTAGCTCAGCTCCGTATCGTAGCCCAGGAGCACGCCCCCGGCCTCCTCCCGCGTTTCCGCCACGGGGATGCCGGCGGCGCGCAGCTGTCCCTTCAGGGATTCCGTGCCGCAGACGTACCACCGGAGCCCGTCGCCCCGCCGACGCAGGCCGCGGATGGCCGCGTCGGCGCTGGTGAGGTAGTCCTCCGGCCCCGTCGCGACGCCCAAGCGGGCCATCTTCTCGATATAGGCTTCCGTGCCCCGGGAGGAATTGTTCGTGAGGAACACGCAGCGGCCGCCCCGGGCCTTCACCAGGCTGAGAAATTCCGCCGCCCCCTCGAAGAGGCGGTCGCTGAGATAGATCGTACCGTCCATATCCAGCAGGAACAGCTTTTTTTCGGCCAGGGACAAGCAGCACCGCCTCCGCATAAGCGCTCCGGTTTCGGCTATTATACAAGAAATGAGCGGTTTTTTCATCCTTTTTTTGCGGCATGACGAAAACTTTGCCCAATTTCCGGAAAAGATTGTCATTCGTGCGAATTGAAAGAAAACCGAAATCCTGTTAGCATGATGGCGATCGGAACGGGAAACCGGCGGCCTGGAGCCGCGAAAACGATATACTTATTATTTATTAGGAGGAACAAAAACATGGGTAAGCTCGACGGGAAAGTCGCCATCATCACCGGTTCCACCTCCGGCATGGGCCGGGAGACCGCCTATCTCTTCGCCAAGGAAGGCGCGAAGGTCGTCGTCACCGGCCGCAACGCGGAGCGGGCGCAGGCGGTCGTGGACAAGATCAAGGCCGAGGGCGGCGAAGCCATCTGCGTCATCGCCGACACCAGCGACCTCACCGCTCCCCAAAAGATTTTCGACGCCGCCATGGCCGCCTACGGCACCGTGGACATCCTGATGAACAACGCGGGCATGCTTTCCCTGGCCCAGTTTTCCGATATCACTCCCGAGGAGTTCCTGAAGGCCATCAACGTGAACGTCACCAGCGCCCTGCTCCTCTCCCAGAAGGTCGCCCCCATTATGAAGGCCAAGGGCGGCTGCCACATCATCAACGTGGCCTCCATCGTGGGCTGGGCCGCCCACTGGGGCTTCGTGGGCTACGTCACCAGCAAGCACGCCATGGTGGGCCTCACCAAGGCCATGGCCAACGAGCTGGCCCCCGAGATCCACGTCAACGGCATCTGCCCGGGCGCCATCCGCACCGCCATGCTGGACTCCGTGGGCGGCGAGGACGCCTTCGGCCCCATGATCGAGCGTACCGCCCTGAAGCGCGTGGGCGAGGGCAGCGAGATCGCCACCGTGGCCCTCTTCCTGGCCACCAACGATTCCAGCTTCATCGACGGCCAGCTGATCCGCGTGGACGGCGGCGTGGACGTGTGATCCCCGCTTCCCTGTGATGTGCTTCGCCCCGGCGTTCTTCCGAACGCCGGGGCGATTCTTTGCGTCCGGGCAGCCCGGAGGATTTGACGCGGGAGGCGAAGCGCGGTATAATATAATGCTATCTTATATTCGGAAAGAAGGGCGGCGCTTGGCGGAGATCGACATCATCGTGCCCGTGTATCAGGCGGAAAAGACGCTGGAGGCCTGCGTGGAGAGCGTGCGCAGCCAGAGCTTCGGAGACTGGCGGCTGCTCCTGATCGACGACGGGAGCCGGGACCGGAGCGGCGAAATCTGCGACCGCTATGCCGCGGAGGACGGGCGCATCCGGGCCTTCCACCAGCCCAACGGCGGCGTGAGCGCCGCCCGGAACCGAGGCCTGGGGGAGACGGACGCTCCCTGGGTGTATTTCCTGGATTCCGACGACGTGCTGCTCCCCGGCGCGCTGGAGACCCTGCGCCGCCTTGCGGAGGACAACGGAGCCGACACCGCCGCCGGCGCGGTCGTGCTCACGGAGCCGGACGGGAGCCGGACGGTGGACGCCATCCTCCCCGCCGGGGTCTGCGACGCCGGGGGCATCCGGGAGCTGGTGCTGCGCCCCCTTGCGGGGGAGCGGCTGCGGGCCCCCATCTTCAACGGCTACACCGTGCGCTACCTCTTCCGGGGGCAATACCTGCGCGATCACGCCGTGCGCTTCGAGGGAGGCTACCTGGAGGACGAGATCTTCCTTCTGGACTATTTCGCCCACGCCCGGAAAATGGCGGTCACGGAGACGCCCATCTACGACTATCTCCAGAACCCCGCCTCCGCCACCCACCGCTACATGGAGGATTTCCCCGGGGTGTTCCGCCGCTTTCTGGAGCGGAAGCGGGAGCGGATCGCACGGCTGGGCCTGGAGGCGGACTGCCCCGGCTGGGAGGCCAACACCTGCTGGGCGGGCCTGCTCATCGCCGTAGGCAACGAATACGCCGCCGGGAACGAATGCTCCCCGGCCCAGCACCGGAAAAACGTCCGCGCCCTCTGCGCCCTGCCGGAATACGCTTCGGCTATGGCCGCCCTGCATCCTTCCGGCTGCGGAAGGCGGAAGCAGATCGTGGCGGAGCTGCTGCTGCGGCGGCAGTATGGCCTTCTGGGCCTGCTGTACCGCCTGAAGAACCGGAGGTGAAGCCCTTGGCATCCCGAATGATCGCCGCCAGCGGAACGGCGCGCCTGTGCCGCGCCGCCGCGAGAGAATATGAAAACAGCCGCTTTTACCGGGGCCTGGCCCGCTTTTTCGGGGGCGTCGGCCGGAAATGCGGGGAATCGGCCATCCTGGGGGCCTGTATCCGGGAGGGGGTGCTGGCCCGCTCCTGGGGGGACAGCCTCTGCTGCCGCGTCCTTACCTTCCTGATGAGCCTGCCGGGGCTGGTCCTGGGGCGGCTCTACCGGGCCTTCCGGAAAAAAATCGACGAAAGCGTTCTCATGGGCCTCGTCTTCGAGGCCGCCGACGGGGCGGCCCTGCTGGAGGGCTGGCTGCTCCTCGTCCTCTGGATCATTCCCTTCGACTACTGGGACAACGGCTATCATCTCATGGCCTTCGCGCCCCTGCTGCTGCTCCTGTGGCTGCGGGAGATGCGCCGGGGCAGGGCCCTGCGCCCGGACCGGGCGGGCCTCTACCCCCTGATCTTCGCCTTTGCGGTGGTGCTGGCCATCCCCCTGAGCCATTACCCGGCCCTCTCCGGCCGCTATCTCCGCTATCATATCATCTGCATGCTCTGCGTCCTGCTCACGGTGAGCGCCCCCGCCTCCCTGCGGGACCTGAAGCGCCTGGCCTTCGCCGGGAGCGCCGTGGTGCTGGTTTCGGCGGTCTGGGCGGTGGTGCAGCGGCTGCAGGGCGTGGAGATCGTGGCCTCCTACGTGGACGTCACCATGAACGCCGGGATGCCCGGGCGGGTGCAGTCCTATTTCGACAACCCCAACACCTATGCCCAGGTGCTGGTGCTGCTGCTGCCCCTGGCGGCGGCCCTGATGATCTGCGCAAGGCACACCCTGGCGAAGCTGGGGGCCCTCGTCTGCCTGCTGGCGGGGATCCTCGCCCTGGGAATGACCTATTCCCGGGCCAGCTGGCTGGGGCTCGTGGCGGCGGCGGGGCTCTTTCTCATCCTCTGGAAGCCGAAGCTGATCCCGCCCCTCCTGGTGCTGGCGGTGCTCTGCATCCCCCTGCTGCCGGAGACCATCATGAACCGCATCCTCACCATCGGCAGCGCCACCAGCGATTCCACCGTCACCAGCCGCTTCCCCCTGTATCAGGCGGGGGCGGAGGTGCTGCGGCAGAGCCCCCTGACGGGGGCCGGGCTGGGGGGCGACGCGGTGCGCCAGTATATCCTGGACCGGAACATCTATTCCCTTATGGTCTACTATGCCCACCTGCACAACGTGTTCCTGGAGGTCTGGGTGGAGGACGGGCTGCTGGGCCTTGTGAGCTTCCTCGCCGCCATGCTCTGGGGCCTGAAAAGCATGGCCCGGGGCAGCCGACGGGGCGCGCCGGAGGCGAGGATCCTGTCGGCTGCCTGCTGCGCCGGGATGGCGGGCACCCTGCTCACCGGTCTCGTGGATTACATCTGGGCCTATCCCCGGGTGATGTGCATATTCTGGTTCGTCTTTGCCCTGGGGCTGGTCTCCGCCCGCCTGGCCGGGGAGGGCGGGCCGGAGAAAGAGGGAGGCGTCAGCCATGTTTGAACAGAAATATCCCCATCTGCTGCAGCCCCTGCGCCTGCGGGGACTGACGGTGCGCAACCGCATCATGTCCGCCCCGAACATGCTCTTCCAGACCATCGGGGGCCGCACCACGGAGTATTACACCCGCTATCTGGAGGCCAAGGCCCGGGGCGGGGCCGGCATCGTCACCCTGGGGGAGGTGCCCGTCTGCGACGGCGGCTGCCATACCCCCGGCACCGTGATGTCCCGGGAGAACCTGGCCATCTTCTCCGAGATGAGTGCCGCCATCCGGGAGCACGGGGCCGTCAGCAGCGTGGAGCTTACCCACGGCGGGCGCAACGCCCGGCACGAGTTCAACGTGAAGAACCCCATGGGGCCGGACGAAACAGATTCCATGTACGGCCACGTGAACGCCATGACGAAGCAGGATATGGAGGACGTGGCGGAGGCCTTCGCCGACGCGGCGGAATACTGGTACGGCGCGGGCTTCGACACCGTGCTCATCCACGCCGCCCACGGCTGGCTCTTCCCCCAGTTCCTCTCCCCTTTGGCCAATCACCGCACGGACGAGTACGGCGGCAGCCTGGAAAACCGCATGCGCTTCCCCCTCATGACCCTGAAGCGCATCCGGGACCGGGTGGGGCCGGAGAAGGTCGTGATGATCCGCCTCTCCGGGGCCGACCGGGAGCCGGGCGGCATGACCGTGGAGGAGGTCACGGAGTTCCTCAGCCGGGCCCAGGAATACGTGGACCTGGCGGAGATCTCCTCCGAGGGCATCACCTGGTTCTTCGGCACCACCTTCCGCCCCTGGTGCCTCAACAGCGACCTCAGCGCCGCCATCAAGCAGTCGGGCAAGGTGCGCATCCCCGTGTTCTCCATCGGCTCCGTCCTCTCCCCGGAGATGGCCGAGGGGCTCATCGCCTCCGGCAAATGCGACGGGGTGAGCATGTCCCGGGCGCTGATCGCCGACCCCTGCCTGCCGGAGAAGGCCATGGAGGGGCGGGGCGAGGACGTGCGCCCCTGCCTCCGCTGCCTCAACTGCACCGACGGGGACAATCTGCACCGGCATTTCAGCTGCACCGTAAATCCCCTCACCGGCCACGAGCAGCGCCTGGGCTTCGGGGATGAGCCCGTCGCCCCGGCGGCGCACAAGAAGAAGGTGCTCGTCGTGGGGGGCGGCCCCGCGGGCATGACCGCCGCCGTCACCGCGGCCCGGCGGGGGCACCGGGTCATCCTCTGCGAAAAGAGCGGTCGGCTGGGCGGCACCGTCAATTTCTGCGACGAAGACAGCCTGAAGGTTGATCTCCGCCGCTGGCGGGACTGGCTCCTGCGCCAGACGGCAAAGGCCGCCGTGGAGGTGCTGCTGAACACCGAGGTCACGCCGGAGCTGGTGCGCGCCCTTGCGCCGGATCACATCATCGCGGCCGCCGGGGCGGAGCCCGTGACCCCGAATATCCCCGGCGTCGGGCTCGCCCGGCATGCCTTGGCCGCCTACGGGGAGCCGGGGAGTGTGGGGGATCGCGTGGTCGTCATCGGCGGCGGCCTGGTGGGCGTGGAGTGCGGCATGCACCTGTGCAACACCGGACACGCCGTCACGGTGCTGGAGGCCATGGACGAGGCCGTGCGGGACGCGGGCCCTGTTTATAAGATCGGCCTGACGGCCAAAGCGGAGGAGCTGGGGCTGGACCTGCGCACCGGGGCGAAGGTGCTGGAAATCACCGCCGACGGCGTCCGCTATGAGAAGGACGGAAGGGAAGAGACCCTCCCCGCCGACACGGTGCTCTACGCCGTGGGCATGCGCAGCCGGACGGAGACCTATCTGGCCCTGGCGCCCCTGGCCCCCCACGTGGACCTGGTGGGCGACTGCAAAGCGCCCGGCAAGCTGCTGGGGGCCGTCCACGGCGGCTACTTCGCAGCCATGGATATCGGAAGATTCTGAAATGAAACGGCGGCAGGGCCTGGCCCTGCCGCCGAAGGTATCGGGAGGTCGGATATGGAGATCATCGTGCTCAGCGGAGACAAGCTGCCCGCGGCGGCGGAGGTCCACGCCAGGAGCTGGCGGGAATCCCATCGGCATATCTGCCCGCCGGATTTCCTGGAGGCCCACACGGCGGCGCGGCAGGAAGCCTATCTCCGGGCGAAGCAGGCGGAGGGCAGCATGATCTATCTGCTGCTGGAGAACGGGAAGGCCCTTGGGCTGGTATCCCGCAGCGGCAGCCTGATCGCGGACTGCTACGTGCTGCCGGAGGAACAGCGAAAGGGCTACGGCTCCGCGCTCCTGCGCCAGGCCATCGCCGACTGCCCGGAGACGCCCCGGCTGTGGATCCTGGAGACGAACGAGGGAGCGGAGCGGCTGTACAAGCGCTTTGGCTTCCGGCGGACGGGAAAGCGGCACGTCCACCCCGGCGGGGTAGACGAGGTGGAAATGGCGATGACAAGTAATAAGTAATAGTTAACAAGTAACAAGCAACAATTCGATTGATGGGGACGGTCTTCGCGGCTCCGCGCGGAGAAAGCAGCGTCAAAAGGAACAAATGGATGCAAAAAGACTTCACAGTCTACCGATGCGTGAAGCCCCGGTACAACGCCTGAAAGCGCAGCTGTGAAGTCTGCGGATAGGCTGGCACATACCGGAGGTAAAGTCAGGCGTGGCGGCTCCGCCTCCATCGAGATCGACCCCGAAGCGGCGGCGCGGGGGGCGGGAACGCCCTTCGTTTCCGATAGCGCTCAGGACCCCGCAGGGACGGAAAGCGGCAGGGCCGATTGTGGCCCTGCCGCGGAATCTTTGACAAAGCCCCGCAGAGTTCGCGCCCGCAGGCGCGAATAGAGTTTTATGTTTTTCGCGAGGACATGTGCCTCGCGAAAAACCTCTCGCGGAGCGGACTGTGCGAGCGGCAGCGAGTGCGGGCAGCGGCGTAACCTTCTCAAATCGGAGCCCAGCGAAGCGGGTCCGATTTGACTTATTTACAGATCCAGCGCCTCCAGCTCGCTCACCAGCTCGTCGAAGAGCTTCAGCGCGTCGTTCACCGGCTGGGGAGTGCTCATGTCCACCCCGGCGATCTTCAGCAGGCTGATGGGATCGGTGCTGCTGCCGCCGGAGAGGAACTTTTTGTAATCGGCCACGGCGCTCTCCCCCCGGGAGAGGATGCGCTCCGCGATGGCCACGGCGGCGGAGAAGCCGGTGGCGTACTGGAACACATAGTAATTGTAGAAGAAATGGGGGATCCTGGCCCACTCCAGGGCGATGCCCGGATCGGAGATCATGTCCGGCCCGAAATAGAGCTTGTTCAGTTCCATATACTTTTCGCTGAGGGCGTCGGCGGTGAGGGCTTCCCCCGCCTCGGCCATCCGGCCCATCATCAGCTCGAACTCGGCGAACATGGTCTGCCGGTAGATGGTGCCCTTGAACTGGTCCAGGAAATGGTTGATGAGGTAGGCCCGGGCCTTCTTCTCCTCCGTCTTTGCCAGCAGACGGCGCATGAGCAGCACCTCGTTCACCGTGCTGGCCACCTCCGCCACGAAGATCACGTAGTCCGCCGTGCTCACGGGCTGGGAAGCGCAGCTGTGGTAGC
Source organism: Oscillospiraceae bacterium (assembly GCA_017524845.1). GTDB lineage: Bacteria > Bacillota > Clostridia > Oscillospirales > Oscillospiraceae > UBA1774. The sequence goes on along the minus strand of JAFXUU010000053.1, from coordinate 9,375 downwards.
TGTGGAGGGCGTGGCCCATCTCGTGGGCCAGGGTGAACATGCTGTCCAGGTTGTCCTTGTGGTTCAGCAGCACATAGGGATGGGGCCAGGCGCTGCCGGAGGAATAGGCCCCGCTGCGCTTGCCCACATTCTCATATACGTCGATCCAGCGGCTGTCGAAGCCCTTCCGCAGCAGGGAAACGTAGTCCTCCCCCAGCACGGACAGGGCCTCCAGCACCGTTTCCTTCGCCTGGGCGAAGGGGATCTCCGCCGCCGCGTCGGAAACGATGGGGGTATACACGTCGTACATGTGCAGCTCCGGGAGCTTCAGCAGCTTCTTCCGCAGGGCCACGTAGCGGTACATGGCCGGGAGGTTCTGATGCACCGCCTCGATGAGGTTCAAATAGACCTCCGTGGGGATCTCGTTGCCGAAGAGGGCGGCCTCCAGGGTGCTGCCGTATTTCCGCGCCCCGGCGAAAAAGCGCAGCTGCTTGAACTGCCCGTCCAGGGTGGCGGCGATGGTGTTGCGGTATTCCCCCAGGCGGTCGTAGTAGGTCTCGAAGACCCGGCGGCGGAAGTCCGCGTCCGGGCTCTCCAGCAGGGTGGTGAGGGTGCCGTTGGTGAGGCTGCGGGCCTGACCCTCCCCGTCCGTCACGTCGGGGAAGCGCATGTCCGCGTTGCGCAGGGTGCTGCCGATGTTGTCCGGGGCCTCGGACATCTCCTCGGCGGCGGCCAGCACGGCTTCCAGCTCGGGGCTGAGGATGTGCTCCCGGCGGCGGCGGATGAGCCAGAGGCTGCGGCGGTATTCCTCCAGGGCGGGCTCGGCCCTGAGGAAGCCCTCCAGGGTCTCGTCCGGGATGGCCATGATCTCGGGGGCGGCGAAGGCCGCGGCGGAGGAAATGGCGACGATGACGCTCATGGCCTTGCTCTTCATGTCCACGTAGCGGGCCTCCGCCGTGTCCACGTCGCTGCTGCAGTTGGCGTAGCCGTGGAGCTTCGTCAGGCGGACGCTGAGCTCGTCGTACTGCCGGAACCAGCCGAGCAGGTCCCCGGCGCTGCGGCCGAGGGTGCCCCGGAAGGCGGCGACCTGGGCGGGCAGGGCCTTCAGGGCCTCGTACTCCGCCTGCCAGGCTTCGTCGGAGGGGAAGATATGGGAGAGGTCCCAGGTGTCCTCCGCGGGGACCTCGCTGCGCTTGGGGATGGGCCTTGCGTTCATATGCGGTACCTCCATCGGTGAAGTTTTCCGGGCGACAGTATAGCACATCCGAAGCGGAATGTAAACGGAAGGGGTATCCCGGCGGTGCGGCTTGACGCGGGCTGAAGAACGCGGTAAAATGACTTCATCGTTTTAGCCCGGAAAAGAAGGCGCGGCCGGACACGATTCTGCCGGCGCCTGTCAGCACGGAAAGGGGAACGGAGTATATGACTAGGCGCGGCAAAAGGCAGGACCCGGCGCTGCCGGAGGGGCCCTTCATCACCCGGGACAAGAGCTTTTACCGTACCTTTTTCCCCCTGCTTCTGGTCATCACCCTGCAGCAGCTGGCGGCCCTCACGGTGAACCTGGTGGACAACATCATGCTGGGGCGCTATACGGAGCTGGCCCTATCCGGCGCCACCCTGGTGAATCAGATCCAGTTCATCCTGCAGCAGCTCTGCGGCGGCATCGGCGCGGGCGTCAGCGTGCTGGGCAGCCAGTATTGGGGCCGGAAGGAGATCCGCCCCATCCGGCGCATCACCTCCGTGGGCGTGAAATTCGCCCTGGCGGCGGGCCTCGTCTTCTGCCTCCTCACCCGGCTGTTCCCCGCCCGGGCCCTGGGCATCTTCACCGGGGACGGGGCGGTGATCGCCGAGGGCGTGAAGTATCTGCGCATCATGTGCTGGACCTACATCATCTTCGCCGTGTCCAACACCCTCATGTATTCCCTGCAGAGCGTGGAGACCGCCTTCATCGGCACGGTGATGTCCTGCAGCACCATCGTCATCAACCTCTGCCTCAACTACTGCCTCATCTTCGGCAACCTGGGCTTCCCGGAGCTGGGCATCCGGGGCGCGGCCGTGGCCACCCTGGTGAGCCGCAGCATGGAGCTGGCCATCATCCTCGTCTATCTTCTGTTCATCGACAAAAAGCTGAAAATGAAGCTGGGGGACATTTTCGGCGTCGACTTCGCCTATCTTAAGGATTTCTGCGCCGCAGCCCTGCCGGTGATGATGAGCGGGCTCCTCTGGGGCGTGGCCCAGGGGGCGCAGACCGCCGTGCTGGGCCACATGAGCGGCCCCGTCATCGCCGCCAACTCCATCGCCGCGGTGATCTTCGGCGTCTTCGTGGTGGTGGGCATGTCCTCCGCCAACGCCGCCAGCGTCACCATGGGGAAGACCGTGGGCCGGGGGGATTTCGCTTCCGTAAAGCCCTATGCCCGCACCCTGCAGCTCATTTTTCTCTGCATCGGCGTCGTCCAGGCCCTGCTGATGCTCCTCACCCGGAAGGCCATCGTCTCCTTCTACACGGTGTCGGAGGAGGCCCGGCTCCTGGCGGAGCAGTTCCTGGTGGTGCTGGGCATAACCAGCGTGGGCTCCTGCTACGAATACCCTGTGGAGGGGGGTATCATCGCCGGGGGCGGCAATCCGAAGTATCAGGCCATTGTGGACAACCTCTTCATGTGGCTGTTTACCATCCCCTCCGCCGCAATCAGCGCCTTCGTGTTCCACGCGCCGCCCATCGTGGTGTTCTGCTTCCTGAAGGCGGATCAGTTCCTGAAGTGCATCCCCAACGGTATCGTGGTGAACCGCTACCGCTGGGTGCGTCAGCTCACCCGCGCAGAGGACGGGAAGTGATGGCCGCCGTCCTTTTCGATCTGGACGGGACCCTCTGGGATTCGACGTCGGCCATCGTCCCCGCCTGGAATCGGGTTCTGGGGAAGTGGGGCAAGACCGTCACCCAAAAGGATATGGCGGGGATCATGGGGCTGACGGACCGGGAGATCGCCCGCCGCTTCCTGCCGGAGCTGCCGGAGGGGGAAGGGCTCGCCGCCATCCACGCCGCGGCCGAAGCCGAGGCGGAGGACCTTCGGGTCAGCGGGGGAAGGCTCTATCCCGCCGTGGCGGAGACCCTGGCGGCCCTGGCGGGGGAATACGGACTGTATATCGTTTCCAACTGCATGGACGGCTACGTGGACGCCTTTCTCCAGGCCCACGCTCTGTCGGGGCTCTTTGCCGACGCGGCCTGGCTGGGAAATCCGGCGTCGGGCAAGGCGGAGAACATCCGCGCCCTCTGCGAGAAGCACGGACTGCGCCGGGCGGTCTACGTGGGGGACACGGCCGCCGACGGGGCGGCCGCCCGGGCGGCGGGCCTGCCCTTCATCCGCGCCGCCTACGGCTTCGGCGGCGAAGCCCCCTGCGAGGCGGTCCTGCAAACGTTTTCGGAGCTGCCGGGCGTTCTGGCGGCGGTTTGGCAAAAGGAGGAAAATCAGTGAGAGATTACGAAAAGGAAAAGGAAGCCCGGATATCCTTCATCCGGGAGAAGCTGGCGGAGGCCCGCGCCTCCGGCATCGTCTACGGCAACAGCGGCGGCAAGGACAGCGCCCTCACGGGCATCCTCTGCAAGCTGGCCTGCGAGAACACGGTAGGCATCTGCCTGCCCTGCGAATCCAGCCGCAATTTCGGCGAGGACATGGCCGACGGGATGGCCGTGGCGGAGAAATTCGGCATCGAGACCCGGGTCATGGATCTGACGGCGGTGAAGCAGGCCATGACCGGCGCCCTGACCGGGGTGACGGAGCTGAACACCGCCGCCTCCACCAACATCAACCCCCGCCTGCGGATGACGGCCCTCTACGCTGTGGCCGCGGCGGAAAACCGGCTGGTGGCAGGAACGGGCAACCGCAGCGAGCGGTATATGGGCTATTTCACCAAGTGGGGGGACGGGGCCTGCGACTTCAACCCCATCGGCGACCTGACCGTCACGGAGATCTACGCATTTCTCCGGTATCTGGAAGCCCCGGAGAACATCATCCGCAAGGCCCCCTCCGCCGGGCTCTTCGAGGGGCAGACCGACGAGGGGGAGATGGGCGTGAGCTACGCCGCCATCGACCGCTTCCTGGCCGGGGAGGCGGTGAGCCCGGAGGAACAGGCCGTCATCGACCGCTATCACGCCCGCAGCGGGCACAAGCTGCGTCTCCCCCCGGTGTACGGAGAATGAGCAAAATAGGCAAACTGTCAAAAAGAAAGCCGCTTCGGCGGCTTTCTTTTGTATCTTCTTCCCCCCTTCGGCTTGACAGCGGCGCTGGAAAAGATTAGTATGTTTATAGGTTGAATGAGCAATCCGGGCGGGGAAGCCCCGGCCGGAGCGGGAAGATACGTTAAACTAGGTTGAAAGGAGAAAACACATGGCCAATTACACGTTCCTGTATGATCTGAAGACCCCGGAGACCACCTGGAGAGGCAGCGGCAAGCACACCTGGCCCAGCGGCAAGGTCGCTTCCGAGGCCGGACTGATCACCGACGCCGTAGGACCCCACGGCCTGTACTGGTTCCTGGACACCATCATGCACGAGGTGCCCGAGGAGATGCGCGCCACCTGGCAGATGCCCCACTACCACGTGCACGGCTACGAGACCTTCTTCGTGGACAGCGGCAGCCTCTATCTCTTCATCAACGGCCAGCGCGTCCTCTGCAAGCCCGGCGACATCGTGCACCTGCAGGCGGGCCAGGCCCACGGCATGCTCTTCATGGAGGAGACCAAGTGGCGCGGCACCTACCACGACTTTGAGGTCTATCCCGAGAACACGGATATCGGCCGCGTAAAGCAGTTCATGCCCGAGCTGAAGGACGATCCCGAGCTCAACGCTCTGGCCTACCGCGGCGAGATGGATTCCGTCGTGCTGCCCGAGCCCTTCGTCTATAAGGACGTGCCCGTGGAGCAGTGCCTCGCCGTGAAGCACATGGACCGGCCCCACGCCTCCTACGAGTTCCCCGGCTGCAGCGTGAAGGTCCTGGTGGAGCGCTGGGAGAACGGCGGCACCAAGGAGCTGATCGGCGCCGTCTGCGAGCCGGGCTTCACCGCCGAGTGGGTGAAGTATCCCAAGCTGCGGGAGCTGCTCTACGTCCGCAAGGGCAAGGTGAAGTTCACCATCCTGGGCCAGGAGATCATCGCTGACGACGAGTGCATCCTGGATATCCCCCGCTTCGCGCCCCACAAGCTGGAGGTGCTGGAGAAGGCGGAGATCTACGACGTGGTCGGCCAGAGCTACTGGTCCCTGTTCCTCCAGGCCTACAACTCCATCTGCACCCTGAATCCCGACAAGAAGACTCCCGAGTACATCGAGAAGCTGAAAAAGAGGTTCGACATCCAGATCGACAAGATCGGCATGAAGTAAGCGCGTCACCCGACGCAGTACCGGGCGGTCCCCATGGGCCGCCCGGTTTTGCCGTCTTTCCGGTGAAAAGACGGGCTTGCCAATTGGAGGAAAAATATGTATACTGAGCGCAAATATACGGTTCGTTTTCTCCGGCTGCTCGGCGGAAAAGACTTCGCCGGGCACGTCGGAATACGAAGAAGAAGGAGCGATGCGATGTGAAGAAGCCTGGGAAGAAAGGGCTTTCCCTGGCCCTGGCGCTGATTTTCCTCCTGGCCCTGCTGCCCGGCGGGGCCCTGGCGGCGGATACGGTCGCCTCCGGCAGCTGCGGGAGCGGCCTCACCTGGACGCTGGACAGCGACGGGCTGCTGACGATCGAGGGCAGCGGGAGGATGTCTTACAGCAGCGGCAATGCCGGTGCTCCCTGGTATTCCTACCGGAAACAGATCACTGCGGTCAGCATCGGCAGCGGGGTGACGAACATCAACTCCTATGCGTTCAACGGCTGCAGTGCGCTGACGGGCGTGACGATCCCGGGAAGCGTGACGAGCATCGGCACATCGGCGTTTAACGCCTGCAGCGCGCTGACGGGTATTACGATCCCGGGAAGCGTGACGAGCATCGCCTCCGACGCGTTCAACAGCTGCAGCAGCCTGCAGAGCTTTGCCGTGGACGACGCAAATCCGGCGTATACCGCGGTGGGCGGCGTGCTCTTCGACAAGGCCGCGGCTGTGCTGATCCGATACCCCGGCGGCAGGAGCGGAGCGTATGCGATCCCGTCGGGCGTGACGGGCATCGGTGAATATGCGTTTTCCCGCTGCAGCGGCCTGACGGGCGTGACCTTCCCGGCAACCCTGACGGACATCGGCAGCAATGCGTTTTCTTACTGCAGCGGCCTGACTAGTGTGACGATCCCGAACGGTGTGACGGCCATCGGCAGCTCGGCGTTTTCCAACAGCGGGCTGACGACCGTGACGATCCCGGCCAGCGTGACGAGCCTTCCGTCCGGCGTGTTTTACGGCTGCATCTCGCTCACTACCGTGACACTGGAAAACGGCGTAACGAGCATCGGCAATTCGGCGTTCTCCGGCTGCAGCGCGCTGACGGATATCACGATCCCGGCCAGCGTGACGAGCATCGGCGGCAGTGCGTTTCGCAGCTGCACCGCCCTGACCAGCGTGACAATCCCGGCCGGCGTGACCAGCATCAACGAATTTGTGTTCTCCGGCTGCAGATCGCTGACGAGCGTGTCGATCCCGGCCGGCGTGACGAGCATAGGCCGGTATGCGTTCAATGAATGCTTCGTGCTGACGGGCGAGACCATCCCGAACGGCGTGACCGAAATCGGCGAACGCGCATTCTGCAACTGCAGCGGACTGACAAGCATAACGATCCCGGCCGGCGTGACAAACATCGGCAGCGAGGCCTTTGTCGGCTGCACCGGCCTTACGTCGCTGACGCTGGAAGACGGCGTGGAGACCATCGGCGACAGAGCGTTTGCTTACTGCGACAGCCTGACGAGCATAACGATCCCGGCCAGCGTGAGGAGCATCGGCAGCGAGGCTTTTGATGAATGCGGAAGCCTGGCGACGCTGACGCTGAATAGCGGCCTGGAGAGCATCGGCTACCATGCGTTCAGCTACTGCAGCGCGCTGACGGGCGTGACGGTCCCGGGAAGCGTGACGAGCATCGGCGAAGAGGCGTTTTTCCGCTGCACCGGTCTGACGGGGCTGACGCTGGAAAACGGCGTGGAGACCATCGGCGACGGCGCGTTTGCTTACTGCGAAGGCCTGACGAACATGACGGTCCCGGCCAGCGTGAGGAGCATCGGCGACCATGGGTTTTACGGCTGCACCGGTCTGACCGGTCTGACGCTGAAATACGGCCTGGAGAGCATCGGCGACGGTGCGTTTTACAGCTGCATGGGTTTGACGGGCGTGACGTTCCCGGGAAGCGTGAGGAGCATTGGCGGGGCCGCGTTCTATTTCTGCGTGGGTCTGACGAGCGTGACGATCCCGGCGGGCGTGACAAGCATCGGAGAAGGGCCGTTTGGATTCTGCAATGGACTGACGGAGATCACGGTGGCCGGGGCCAATCCCGCCTACGAGTCCGTCGGCGGCGTGCTTTTCAACGAAAGCGGCACGACACTGCTCCAGTATCCTGTCGGCAGGAGCGGGGCGTATGCGATCCCGTCGGGCGTGACGGCTGTCGGCAGCGGAGCGTTCGGCGGCTGCATGGGTTTGACGGGCGTGACGATCCCGGACGGCGTGACGAGAATCGGCGAGGCCGCGTTTTACGGCTGCAGGGACCTGACGAGCGTGACGATCCCGAACGGTGTGACGAGCATCAGCGCAGGAGCGTTTTACGGCTGCAGGGGACTGACGAGCGTGACGATTCCGAACGGTGTGACGGCCATCGGCGACGGCGCGTTTGCTTACTGCGACGGGCTGACGAGCGTGACGATCCCGAACAGCGTGACGAGCATCAGCGCAGGAGCGTTCCGGCGATGTACCGCGCTGTCCGACGTGTGCTTCATCGGGACCGCGGCGGAATGGGCCGCAGTCTCCGTGGGTGAGGACAACGATCCCCTGCTGGATGCGCAGATCGTCTTCGCGCCCCGCCTCTCCTTTGCCCTCCAGCCGGAGGACTTCGTGGGCCTTCTCGGGGAAACGGCGTCCGTCACGGTGGAGGTCTCCGGCGGCACGGGCCCCTATACCTATGCCTGGTACATCAAAAACCCCGGAGGGACCAGGTTCTCGAAGTCCAGCGTGACGGGACCGACCTACTCCGTGAAGCTGTCGGAAACGAATTCCGGGCGGCAGCTCTACTGCGTCGTGACGGACGCGGAGGGGAGCACGGTGCGTTCGGATACGGTCCGGATCACGGCGAGGGCGGCGGTCGCCGCCTCAGGCGAATGTGGGAACGGCCTCACCTGGCTCCTGGACGGGGACGGACTGCTGGTCATCGAAGGCGCGGGGGAATTGGCGTTCGATGATGCGTGTCCCTGGGAGGATCACCGGGAGCAGATCGCCGCAGTCCTCATCGGCAGCCACGTCACGGGCATCGGCAGATGGGTGTTCGGCGAGTGCTCCTCGCTGGAGAACGTGACCATCGGCAGCGGCTTGACGGCCATCGGCGATCATGCGTTTGCCGAATGCGCCGCGCTTACGGAAGTGACGATCCCGGACAGCGTGATGAGCATCGGAGAAGAGGCGTTTGCCGAGTGCAGCACGCTGGAAAGCGTGACGATCGGCAGCGGCTTGACGGATATCGGCGATTGGGCCTTCATCGGATGCGTCAGTCTGCAGTCGTACCAGGTGAGCGGCGCGAATCCCGCCTATTCCTCGGCGGGCGGCGTGCTCTTTGACAAAGCCGGAGCGCTGCTGATCCAGTATCCCTGCGCCAAAAGCGGGGCGTATACGGTTCCGGCCGGCGTGACGAGCATCGGACAGGAGGCGTTTTACAAATGCAGCGCGCTGACGGCGGTGACGATCCCGGACAGCGTGGCGGATATCGGTATGGGTGCGTTTTACGGCTGCGCCGCGCTGGAAAGTGCGGTCACAGGAAACGGCGTGACGGACATCGGCAGATGGGCGTTCGGTGAGTGCTCCTCGCTGGAGAGCGTGACCATCGGCGGCGGCGTGACGGCTATCGGCGACCATGCGTTTTACAAATGCGACGCGCTGACGGAAGTGACGATCCCGGACGGCGTGACGGATCTCGGTATGGGTGCGTTTGCCGAGTGCAGCGCGCTGGAAAGCGTGACGATCGGCAGCGGCGCGACGGATATCGGCGAATACGCGTTCGGCGGCTGCGTCAGCCTGCAGTCGTACCAGGTGAGCGGCGCGAATCCCGCCTATTCCTCGGCGGGCGGCGTGCTCTTTGACAAAGCCGGAGCGCTGCTGATCCGGTATCCCGGCGGAAGGAGCGGGGCGTATACGGTTCCGGCCGGCGTGACGAGCATCGGACAGGAGGCGTTTTACAAATGCAGCGCGCTGACGGCGGTGACGATCCCGGACAGCGTGGCGGATATCGGTATGGGTGC
>JAFXUU010000052.1 GCA_017524845.1 Oscillospiraceae bacterium | reverse complement strand
GCTTCTGCGGAAACCGAGGCAAGAACGCAGCGACAACCGAGCTCCCCCGCAAAGCCTTCCTCTTGAGGGGAAGGTGCCCCCGCAGGGGGCGGATGAGGTGGCGTCCCGACAAGCAACACTGCCATTCCAACGCAGCAAGGAACGACACCCCACCTCATCCGTCCTCCAGCTTGCGTGAGACGCCGGAGTCCACCTTCCCCTCCAGGGGAAGGCAATGGGACGCCGGGCCGTCAATGACCTCCCCTACGGGCGGGCGGGGCGTATGGCCGGCAGATTGCCGGCGCTACAGGCGGGCGCGGGCGAGGAACGCGGACGGCTGAGAGCCGTCCCTACACGCGGTCGGTGCGGGGAAGGGCGGGACGGGGAACCCGTCCCCTACGGGCGGGCGGGGCGTATGGCCGGCAGATTGCCGGCGCTACAGGTGGGTGCGGGCGGGGAACGCGGAGGGCTGAGAGCCGTCACCACGGGCGGGCTGCAGCGGGCGCGGGAGCTGTCCCTTGACATGCTGTGTGTTCCGTGCTATAATCCAGACAATTATTCCGGCTTGCCCGGCATACAACAGGAGGAAGCTATGAAACAATTCATCAGCCTTATTCTGGCGGTGCTGCTCCTTGCCGCCCTGCTGGCGGGCTGCGGCGAGACCCCCAAAGAGAGCACCAGTGCGCCTCAGACCACGGAAGCTCCGGTGACCACCACCCAGCCCGGGGAGGAGCCCCCGGCTCCTCTGGACGTGGAGGCCTTTTTGCGGCAGCTGACGGCGGAGCATCCCGAGGCAAACGCCGAGGCCCTCTGCGCCGCTATTCTGGAGAGCCCCTATTTCACCATGTTCCAGTCGGAGAACACCGAGTTCTATTTCCCCGGCCTGCAATTTGAGTACCGGCCCAAGAACGTGGACGAGGCCTCCTGCGTGGTGGACTATATGGGCGGCAGCGGCGCTCTGATCTACGTTTTCGTGCCGGAGCAGGACGCCGATCCCCAGGCCCTGGCCGCCGCCCTCAAGGAAAACGCCATGCCCGAGTGGATGAACTATGAAAAGCCCCTGGCGAACGTGGAGTCCTGGGTCATCGAGGGCAAGGTCTTCCTGGCCATGTACCCCGACAATATGCTGCCCGTGGAGGGCCCCATCGCCGGACAGGCCAGAGATTTCGTGGAGCTCTTCCACAGCTATCTGGCGGAGCACCCCGAAGCGGACTGCCAGGAGCTGGCGGCCTATTTCGCCACCCACCAGAAGATCTGCGGCATGGATTCCTACAAGGTCCAGGAAGGACGGCTCACCGGTTTCGGGGACTTTGAGACCGAGACCGAGATCAAGGGCTTCCGGGACGGCGCCGTCTTTACCCCCCAGATGTCCCCCAGCACCTTCATCGGCTATGTGTTCCGCCCCAGCGAGGACGCCGAGGCCTTCATCGCCCTGCTGCGGGAGAAGGCCAACCTGGCCTGGAACGTCTGCGTGGAGGCCAACACCGTCATCACCGAAGCCGACGGCGGCCTGGTGCTTTTCATGATGTGCACCGAGTAAGCCCGGACGGCGGAAACGAAACAGAAAAGCCTCTCCGCAAAGCGTTCTTCGCTTTGCGGAGAGGCCTTTTTGACTTTGGTACGCGGGTCAGACCCGCAGCAGGCCTCGCCAGCCCCGGACGGAGTAGTAGGAGTCCGCCCCGTTGTGGAAGGTAAAGACCAGACCGCAGCGGCGCTCGCAGAAGAGGGCTTCGCCCATTTTCCGCAGGCCCGGCGGCGTGTCGATCCAGCTGGAGCTCTTGAGGTCAAATTCCATCCGCCTTTGCAGGCTGCGGTATTGCTCCTCGCTGAGCAGGGAGAGCCCCAGGGCCTGGGCCTGCTCCAGAGCGCTGCCGCTGGGGGGATTCTTCTTCCGCTTGCGCAGAGCCTCCCCGTCGTAGCAGAGGCTCCGGCGTCCGAGGGGGCTCTCCGGGGCGCAGTCGCAGAAGAGGTAAGCGCCGCTGTCCGGGTCCTGCCCGATGAGCTCCGGCTCCCCGCCGGTTTGCTCCATCCATTCCAGCACCGCCAGAGCCTGAGGCTGCTCCGCCAGCCGCCGGGCCACAGGAGCCCATTCCAGGCCCGGGTGCAGAGCCGGATGGGCCGCAAATCTCGCTTCCAGGGTTTCCAGCATAGTCATCACAATTCCTCCTGGGTCAGGCATCCCGGCGAGGCAGCCGGGAGAGGGGCTTCCGGCGCTCCTGCCGGCGCTTGCCCGGACGGTCCTCCGGGGCTCCGGGTGAATTTCCCGGAGGCTGTGTGCCGCCTCCGGACGCCGTTCCTCCCGGCCCGGTTTATCCGCGTCAGTCCTTCAGAAAGCGCAGGATGCGCTCCTTGTAGTCCGGGGCCGTGTCGAAGGCGGCGTGGCCGTAGCCGGTGTACATATACAGGCGGAAGTCCGGCCTGTCGTCTAATTTTTCCGCAATCTCCATGGTGGCGTCGGCGTCCAGCACGGCGTCCTCAAAGACCCCGATGGCCAGCACCGGGCATTGCAGGCGCTCCAGCTCCCCGGAGCGGTCGAAGCCCTCGGTGCCCCGGGCCAGGATCACAAAGCGCCGCAGCTCCTCCTCCGTCACGCTCTCGGCGGCCCGGAGCAGGGCGTCTTTGTATGCCTCGAAGACCGACGGCGGGTAGATGTCCCGGCCAAAGGAGAGGTAGAGCCCTGCCCGGTCCCCGGCCTGGGCCAGGCGGATCCACTCCTCCAGCACCCGGTATTGGGCGGGCTGCACGTGGGCGGAGCTGGAACCCAGCACCAGCTTTCCCACCAGCTCCGGGTGCTCAATGGCGATGGAAAGGGCGATCATCCCGCCCTGGGAGACGCCGAAGAGGGCCACCTGCCGCAGCCCCAGCCGCCGGAGGGCCTCCGCCGTATCCCGGGCCATCTCCGCCACCGGATAGGAGGGGGGAAGCTCCCTGCGGCGGTCGAATACGTAAATGGTGAAGTCTTCCGCCAGGGGGCGGTAAGCGTCGGCAATGGCCTGGGCCGCCCCCATGACGCTCTGGACGCTGAGACCCGGGAGGATCACCAGAGTTCTCGGGCCGCTGCCAAAGCGGCAGTAGTCCATGGAAAAGGCTTCTGTTGTAACGCGATTGAGTTCCATAATGGTTCCTCCTGAATTCAGGTCGGCGCGCGGCGCGGGAGGGCGTCGCCTCAGCGGAAGCTCCTGGCCCAGTTGCGGAGGGAGTCGGGGTAGACGTTCTCCGCCACCTCCCGGCGCATCCGCTCCGTGACGGGGCCGTTGGCCGCCAGCTTTTGCAGGATCAGAGCCTGCAGCTCCGGCACCTGCAGCTCCTCCAGAGTCTTTCCGGCGGGCGGGGCCGGGAGCGGGTCGTCGGGGGCAGGGGAGGGGGCGGCCTTCACAGCCGCCTCTAAGGCGGCCCTCCACTCCGCCGGGGCGGGGATGGGGGCCTGCTCCGCCGCCGGGCCCGGCTCCTCGGGCAGCAGCAGCGCCGCCCCATGGGGCCCCAGCTCCAGCCGGAGCCGGCCGTCCTGGGCCGGGAGGGTTCCGCCCTCCAGGAGATTGCGGTAGCGCTCCAGGCGGGCCGGAAGGGTCAGGCTCAGAGGGGCGTCCCCGTTGTTGACGGCAATCAGCGCCTCCCGCGCCCCGTCCCGGCGGGCGAAGGCGAAGTGGCCGGTGCTGAGACTCAGCCGCTCATAGCTGGCCCGGCCCAGGGCGGGCTCTGCCCTCCTGGCCCGGGCCAGGCTGCGGATCAGCCCGGCGTGGGCCTCGTTGCGGAAGTCCTCCAGCCGAAGGGCGGGCCGGAGCCCGGCGTCGGAGCCCCGCTCCTTCTTCCCTTCCACGGCGAACTCGGAGCCGTAATAGACCGAGGGAATCCCCGGCAGGGTGAAGAGCAGCACGTGCAGGGGCAGATAATCCGCCTTGCAGCGCAGACGGGTCTGGATGCGCTCGGTGTCATGGTTGTCGGCAAAGCTGTAGAGCCGGGGGCAGAGGGGCCCCAGCTGCTCCACAGTGTGGGCCAGCTCGAAGTAGTTGTGCTCGTTGTGGCTGGAATACAGAGCCTTGTGGAGGCGGTAGTTGGTGACGCTGTGGAGCATGCCGTCTCCCAGCCAGCGGCCGTAGTCCCCGTGGATCACCTCGCCCATGAGCCAGAACTCCGGCTTGAGGCGGTCGCTAAAGGCCCGCAGGGCCCGGAGGAAGCCGAAGTCCAGCTGATCCGCGGCGTCCAGCCGCAGGCCGTCCACGTCGAATTCCTCCACCCAGAAGCGGACGCTGTCCAGGTGGTACTGTACCACCGCGGGGTTTTGCAGGTTCAGCCGGGGCAGCAGCTCGTAGCCGCCCCAGGTCTCGTAGGAGAGCCCGTCGTGATAGCCGTTGTCCCCGTGAAAGTTCACCCGGTACCAGTCCCGGTAGGCGGAGCCTTCCCGCCGGGCCAGCAGGTCCCGGAAGGCGAAGAAGTCCCGGCCCGTGTGGTTGAACACCGCGTCCAGGACCACCCGGATACCCCGGGCATGACAGAAGCGGACAAGGGCCTTCAGATCCTCGTTGCTTCCCAGGCGGCTGTCCAGCCTGCGGTAGTCCGTGGTCTCGTAGCCGTGGCCCACAGACTCGAAGAGGGGGCCGACGTAGAGGGCGCTGCAGCCCAACTCCGCCAGGTGCTCCACCCAGGAGCGAAGCGCCTCCAGCCGGTGCACCGGGGCCCCGTATGGATTCTGCTGCGGGGCCCCCGTGAGCCCCAGGGGATAGATATGATAGAATACCGCGTTTTCAAACCAAGTCAATTTTCTGTGTTCCTTTCCGGTCAATTGGGGGCTGATTCGGCGGCGCTCCGCTTTTCATCCACCTTTTTCATGAATTTCTCATACTGGATCACGAAGCGCTCGTGGCGGCCCTCACCCACCAGACCGAAGGGGTCGTAGACCTTGACGCGGAAGACCAGCCGCCGCCGGTCCACCTCGGTGAGCTCCGTCTCGCAGCGGACCTTCAGCCCCACCGGGGTGGCGGAGAGGTGCCGCACCTCCAGGGCGGTGCCCACGGTGCTTTCGCCGGGCTCAAGATAGGGGACCAGGCTCTTCCAGGCGGTCTCCTCCATCAGGGCGATCATGGCCGGGGTGGCGAAGACGTCCAGATCTCCGCTGCCCAGGGCGCCCGCGCACTTGTCCCTGGTGACGGTGAGCTCGATTGTGTTTTTGATTCCGGGTTCCAGCATACTGCTTCTCCTCTCATGTATGGGTTTTCTGTATTGTACCACAGAGCGGCGGATTTTTCAATGCTGAACTGGGGCCTGCCGGGGCAGGCTGCCCGGCGGGCCCAAAAAATCCGTGATTTTCACCAGAATGTTTATAACGGGTATTGCATATTTTGTGAAAAAGTGCTATAGTGAAACTGGCCCTGCTCCTGTAAAACGCAAGTCACTGAGAAAACCAGAATGAAAGGATATGCGGATATGAGGATTACGCAGCACCCAATTCTTAGCTTTGACCGGGGGAAGGAACTGCATTTCACCTTCAACGGTCAGCCCATGACGGGCTATGAGGGAGAAACCATCGCCGCCGCCCTGCACGCCGCCGGTGTGAAGGTGCTGGCAAAGAGCCTGAATCTCCATCGGCCCCGGGGCTTCTACTGTGCCATCGGCAACTGCGCCTCCTGCCAGATGGTGGTGGACGGGGAGCCCAACGTCCGGACCTGCATCACCCTGCTGCGGGAGGGCATGCGGGTGGAGACCCAGGAGGGAAAGGGGAGGATCCAATGAGAGAGCTTGAACTGCTGATTATCGGCTCCGGCCCCGCGGGGCTCTGCGCCGCCATTTCCGCGGCCGCCTCCGGGGCGCGGGTTCTGATCCTGGAGCGGAGCTTCGCCCCCGGGGGCCAGCTCATCAAGCAGACCCACATGTTCTTCGGCTCCGAGCGCCAGTACGCCTCCCACCGGGGGGTGGACATCGCCGGGATCCTGCTGAAAAAGCTGGAGGAATACGGCGATCGCGTCGAGCTGATGTGCAACGCCACTGCCGTGGGCTTCTACGAGGACAACGTGGTCACCGTTCTGAAGGACGAGAAGGAATACTTCAAGATCAAGGCCAAATCCGTGATCTGCGCCACCGGCGCCTATGAGAAATCCCTGGCCTTTCCCAATAACGACCTGCCCGGCATCTACGGCGCGGGGGCGGTG
>JAFXUU010000051.1 GCA_017524845.1 Oscillospiraceae bacterium | reverse complement strand
GGCCTACCACGTGATGGTGCTCATGACCGAGGCGGGCATCAGCCTGGAGGAGGTGCGCGCCGAGCTGGCCTCCCGCCATGTGATCGACCACAAGGTAAAGCAGGAGAAGATGACTTGAAGGCGGACTGGCACGTCCACACCTCTTACTGCGACGGGAAGGCTTCCCCGGCGGAAATGGCGGCGGCGGCCTGCCGTCTGGGGCTGGACGCCCTGGGCTTCTCCGGGCACAGCCACACCTTCTTCGACGAAAGCTGGTGCATGTCGAAGGCGGGGACGGAGGCTTACCGCCGGGAGGTGTCGGCCCTGAAGGCGGAATACGCCGGGCAGCTGGAGATCCTCTGCGGGGTGGAGCAGGATCTTTTCAGCGCAGAGTCCACCGGCAGCTGGGACTACGTGATCGGCTCCGTCCACTATCTGAAGCTCGGGGACGGATATCTGCCGGTGGACGAATCGCCGGAGATCCTGCGCGCCGGGGCGGACAAATACTTCGGCGGAGACGTCTATGCCCTGGCGGAGGCCTATTTCCAGACGGTCGCCCGGGTGCCGGATATCCCCGGCTGCACCGTGATCGGCCACTTCGACCTCGTCGCCAAATTCAACGAAACCGCCCGGCTTTTCGGCGAGGAGCAACCCCGCTACATTGCCGCCTGGCAGAATGCGGCGGAAAAGCTGCTGGCCTCCGGCCTCCCCTTCGAGCTGAACACCGGGGCCCTCGCCCGGGGGTACCGCAGCGTCCCCTACCCCGCCCCGCCCATGCTCCGATATCTGGCGGAGCGGGGCGCCCGCTTCCTTCTCAGCGGGGACAGCCATTCGCCGGACGCTCTCTGCCATGCGTTCGACCGCTGGCGGCGGGAGGGGGAAGCCCTGGGCTGCCGCTTCATCGACCGTCCCGACGGGTGAGCAAAAAGCATAAAAGGAAGGCCCCGCGGCAGCGGAGCCTTCCTTTTTGCTGCGTTTCCTTTACTTTCCGTACTGCGTGAGCGCCGCGCCGCGGATGAGCTTGGTCATCCAGGGGCGCTGCTGCCCGATGCCCTCCGCAATGCCCGCGGTGGAGCCGGTGGAGGTGAAATAGAGCTGGGTCTGGCCGGAGCCGGAGCCGGAGACGAAGACCATGAGGTGCTCCGGCTTGCTGAAGGGCTCCCGGTGCAGGCCGGGCTTCACGTCCTCCGGACGCATCGAAGCCTGCCCCAGCAGGTTCTCCAGCCGCAGCTCCTCCCGCAGGGCTTCCCGCTGCTCCCCGGTCATGGAATCGTAGTCCAGCACGTTCTGATCGTAGAGGTACTGAACGAGGCTCTGCTTGGTGAAGCCCCGGGCGGCCAGCTGCCGGGCGAAGGTGGGGTGCATCACCAGCATATGGCGGACCCCGGCGGCGAAGGGGGGCAGACCGGAGCTGAAGGCCCCGCCCTTCCTGCCGAACATCCTCGTGAGGGCCGCCAGCTTCGCGTCGAAATCCGGGTAGCCCACGATCTCCGCGGGGCCGCCGTATTCCCCCAAAAACTCGCAGGCGGTGACGACGCTGTCCTCCGGCCCGAAGCCGTTCTGCTCCGCCCAGGACTCCCAGGGGCTCTCCTCCTGGTTTTCCGCCACGAAGATGTTGGCGTAGGCCGCCGGACGCCCTGCGCCGCCGGGGGAGGCGTAGATCGTCATGTCCCGCCAGCCGATGGTGATCTGGCACATGAGCACGGCCCGGCCGATGGCGCTGTTGGCCCGGGTGCCGGGGGCGAGATAGCCCACCTTGTTGTTGAGCCCCAGTTCCTTCACGATGGGGCCGGAGACGAAGATGGCCGGAAGGATCTCGTTGACGATGTGGAACTGGTTGAAGCCCGGGTCCGTTAGGGTCTCCATGATGGCGATGATGACGGGGAGCCACTCGGGCTTCGCCCCGGCCATGACGGCGGCTATGGCGATCTTCTCCACGGTGGCGACGCCGTGCTTCGGCTCCACCAGGCCGATCACCTTATCCCGGGGATAGGTGGTGCCGCTGAGCATCCACTCCACGGCCTCCCTCGTGGGCGGGGCCAGGGCCAGCCCGTCGCCGATATGGTTGTCCGAGCAGTATTCCATGAACCGCTCGTAGGCTTCGCTCCAGCTGCCGCCGGTGAAGGTCTTGGGCGACTGGTCCCATTCCAGGTCGAAGGAGCGCTTCTCCTCCCCGGTGAGGGGCTTCAGGAGGGCGGCGATGATCTCGTCGATGCAGCCTTCCACCACCCGCTCCATGAGGGCCGGATCGTCCTTGGCGGCGTTGTAGTCCGTGGCGGGGACGGTGACGACGCGCACGGCGGGCATGCCGTAGAGGTCCTGCCCGGCCTCCTTCGCCCGGCGCAGCACGTCCACGCAGATGCTCACGCCGGGCCGCCCGGCCCGCTCCATGCACACCCCCGCGTCGTGCCTGCCCTGGGTGTGGGCGTCCTTCACGCCCTCCAGCCAGGCGTCGCACTTTTCGGCCACCTCGAAGGCCCGCTCCGGCGGGTCGACGGGCGTGCCGAAGGAATTCATGCGAAGGATCTTCACCTGCGGGTACTTTTCCCGGAGCTTCCGCTCCACCACATCGAAAAACGGCTCGCTGCTGGAACGGAACACCGGGATGTTGATGCCCATGAGGGCGACGGTCCTGCCGTTGAGATCCGTCAGGCGCGGGGCGAAAAGGCCCTCCCGCTTCGGGCTGTCCAGGACGCCTCTCGGCTCCAGGATCTCCAGGGAAACCTGCTGACTCACGTGGGATCCCTCCTTTTATACGAATCTTCCATTATAATACGACAATCCTTGCGGCCTGATTTGCGCCATCCTTCGCCAGCGTCCTCAGCGGGCGACAGCCCGCCTGCCTTTGCCGCAGGCGCGGTTTCGTTTACGGCATTATATCACACTCCCCCTTCCCTCCGCAAGGCGGGCTTCGGAGGAGATTGCGGAGAAAAATTATCGTTTTACAATAATTTCTTATTGACATAGAGAATGGTCCGTGCTATCCTGCCCATGACGGGACCGTTGGGGCCGTCGTATGGAAGGAGGAACCATCATGGAACAGAAGACCTTGTCCCGCTGGCTGAAGGCGGTGCTCATCGGCGTGGGACTCTGCGGGCTGATCGTTTACGCGGCGGTGGTGCCCTTATACGGTTTGTCCATTCTGGGCAGGAACCCCGAAATGGCGGACCGCTACTGGCCGTGGCTGCTCTTTCTCTGGGCGACCGGCGTGCCCTGCTACGCCGCGCTGGTCTTCGGCTGGAAGATCGCCGCAAACATCGGGCGCGACCGCTCTTTTTCCAACGACAACGCCCGGCACCTGAAGCGGATCGCCCTGCTGGCAGCGGGGGACACAGCTTTCTTCTTCCTGGGGAACCTCGTGCTGCTCTTTGTGAACATGAGCCACCCCGGCGTGGTGCTTCTGTCCCTTCTCGTGGTGTTTGCCGGCGTGGCTGTGACCGTAGCCGCCGCCGCTCTGTCCCATCTCGTGCTGAAGGCCGCGCTGCTGCAGGAGCAGAGCGACCTGACGATCTGAGGAGGGGACCATGGAAGGCGAGATCGTTTTCAACATCGACGTGATGCTGGCCAGACGCAAGATGAGCCTGACGGAGCTGGCCAACCGGGTGGGGATCACCCTGGCCAACATGTCCATCCTCAAAACGGGCAAGGCGAAGGCCGTGAAGATCTCCACGCTGGCCAAGCTCTGCGAGGCCCTGGACTGCCAGCCGGGGGACCTTTTGGAATACCGGAAGCCGGGGCCGTGAACGTCAAGCTCATACAGCCGCGGATGCGCAAGCGGCCCATGGACACGGACCTGAAGCTGCATATGGCCCCGCCCCTGGGGCTGCTCACCGTGGCGGCCCTGCTGCGGAGGGCCCACCGGGTCACGGTGGAGAACGAGAACGTGGGGCCCGTGGACCTGAACGATTCCCCGGATATCGTGGGGATTTCGGTGACGGTGGACGTGCTGCCCCGGGCCGTGGAGATTGCCCGGAGCTACCGCAGCCGGGGCATCCCGGTGGTGGCCGGCGGCATCCACGTCACCACCGCGGCCGACACGGTCCCCGAGGACGCCTTCGACGCCCTGTGCATCGGCGCGGCGGAGGGCACCTGGCCGGAGATCATGGCGGACCTGGCCCGGGGCGCGCTGAAAAAACGCTACCGCTGCCGGGGAGAAATGAAGGGGGAGGACATCGTCTCCCCGGCCTACGACATGATCGACGCGAAGCAGTATCTCTACTGCAACGTAGTGCATACCAGCCGGGGCTGCCCTTATCGGTGCGACTTCTGCTACAACAGCGGCCGGGAGCACCGGTACGTGAACCGCCCCATTAAGGACGTGCTGGCGGACATCCGGGCCACGGGGCAGCGGCATATCCTTTTTATCGACGACAATTTCGCGGGCAACCGCGCCTGGACGCGGGAATTTCTCCAAACCATCCGGCCCCTGGGCCTCAAATGGAACGCCGCCGTCTCCATCGACGCGGCCCGGGACCCGGCTCTGCTGGACCTCATGCGGGACAGCGGCTGCCGCAGCCTCTTCATCGGCTTCGAGAGCATCGATCCCCGCTCCATCGACAGCGTGCACAAGGGGCATAACCGCACGGAGGACTACGACCGGGCCGTAGAGGAGATCCACCGCAGGGGCATCATGATCAACGGCAGCTTCGTCTTCGGCCTGGACGGGGACACGCCGGAGACCTTCCGCGCCACCCTGGACTGGATCGTGCAAAACCGCATCGAGACCGTGACCTCCCACATCCTGACCCCCTACCCCGGCACCGTGCTGTACGGGCGCATGCTGGCGGAGGGCCGCCTGCTGACGGACGATCTCTCCCTCTACAACACGGCCCACGTGGTCTTCCGGCCGAAGGGCATGACGCCGGAGGAGCTGTACGACGGCTATCTCTGGATGTACCGGGAGATCTACAGCCTGAAAAATATCCTCCGCCGCCTTCCCGCAGCCCGGCAGCAGAGGACGACCTACCTGCTCTTCAATTTCCTTTACCGCAAATACGGCGGCTTTACGGACCGGCTGTGCAAGCTCCTCGGCTATGCGCGCATCGGGCGTCTGGCCCAGCTCCTGGGCCGCTACCGCGCCGTCGGCAGCGAGGCCCGGGAGGCTGGCGGCCGGCTGTTCCCCGCGGGAATCTCCGGCGAAGGGCCGCGCCCGGCGCCTCCCCTTCCTGAGAGCGCCGTACGCGAAGCGGATTGAGGGGGCGGCCCTCCTCTGTGCTGCGAAAAAGAAGCTCCCCCGGCCCCCGGCGACAGCCGGAGACCGGGGGAAGCTTTGTCCCGCCGCTCATCCCCGATAGCTGCGGTATACGCCTTTGTCGGGGCTGGTGTCGGAGGTGACCTCCATTCCAAGCAGGAGGAAGCCCTTTCCCAGAGGCAGGATATGGAACCGGACCTGATGGACGCTCCCATTCTCCGAATATACGATGTAGCGGAAAAAACTGCCGCTTTCGTCCTCCCGCCGGGGAAGCGCCGCTTCGCGCACGGGCTGCAGGCCCCGCGCCGCGTAGCTGTGGAAGCGGCGGCGCTCGAACCTGGCGCTCTCCCGGTCCCCGAAGCAGCCTGCCAGCAGGAAAAGCAGCAGCGCCGCCGCAGACAGGAGAAGCGCCGGCCTGAGCCTGTTCTTTCTGAGCCACGCCATGTCGGTTTTCCCCCCAATTCACTCCTCGATGCGGAAGCGGACGTAAGCCGCATGATCCCAGCCTTCCCCCTCCGCGCCCGGGCGATAGCGGATGCAGACGCGGTAATCCCCGGCGCAGAGCCCTTCGAACCAGGGAAGGGAAACGCAGTTCACATTCTCCTCCCCGGCGGCCAGGGGCGGATATGGCCAGGTTTTCCCCGGGTCCACGTCCGAATAATCCGGCCAGAGGGCGCCTACCTGCTCCGGCGGCATGGTCAATCGGTACCATGTTCCCTCCCGCAGTATCTCCAGCCCGTTTTCCGCATAATCGCAGCAGACCGTTTCGCCGCTGCGGTTTACCATGCGCACGACTGCCGCCGCGCCCAGCGCCGACAGCCGCTCAGGCTCCGCTCTGCGCCCGTTCAGGGCCTGTTCCCGGATAAGCTCCCAGCCCGCCCGGATATCGGAAAGCCGGTAGACCGGGCGGTCCGTTTCCAGGAAAAGACTGCCGTCGTCCTCCCATGCCGCTTCCTCCGGCTCCCGGAGAAAGAGGACGTTTTCCTTTCCGTACCGCTCAAAAATGCCGTTCACCGCCGCCAGATCCGCCGGGGCGAGGGTGTGCCACTCGCCGTCTGCCCGCAGGCCCGTCCGCTCCCCGTCGGAGGCCAGCTCCAGCCGGATGACGGAGTTTTCCCGGTACACATAGACCGTTCTCAGGGGTAAGGCCGCTATGTGCCTGCAGATATCGCCCCGCAGGGAGAGCAGCAGCGACCGCAGCTCCCCGAAGCCCTCGTCCCCCGGCAGGAGGGTAAGGCGGCGCCAGTCGGCGTCTGTGCTGCCGAGGGCCAGGATCTCACCCGCGTCCCCGACGCTCAGCACCGGCGGCACGGAAGCATCCGCAAGGTCAAACTCCGCGAAGGCGACTGCGCGGCGCTTATCCCCATCGTCCCCGACGCCGAAATCCAGGGCGAAGCGGTAACGCCCCGGCAGCAGGGGATCGATGAAGGCGGACATCGGCATCTGGAAGGTCTTGATTTCCCCCGCCTTCAGCGCAACGGAAAGCAGGAAATAGCTGTAGCTCCACTGCCCCCAGCGATGCCACTCCCCGTCCAGCAGGTATTCCAGCGAAAAGCTGCCGCCGTAGTAATGGCAGCTTTCCTCCGAGCGGTTTTCCACGGTCAGGGATATGAGGGTCCGCTCGTCGACGTCCCGGCTGCCGTTTTCCTTGTATGCCTCCTTCATTCCCTGCAGCGCTGCCGTCAGGGTCTCCAGGTCGTAGACCGGCCGCTCCGTTTCGGCAAAGAGGATGCCGCCGTCCACGATGCCGTTATCCCGATCCCCGTAATGATACGCCGCCTTTCCGACGGCGGGGGTCGTGCTGCCGTTTTGCTCGAAGATGGCGGACAGGGCCTGGTCCGGCCGCCCCTCCCCCGTCAGGCGCAGCCAGCGGTAACCGTTGTTGGTGGAACCGTAGACGGATTCCCCGTCGTAAACCAGCTCCACCCTGGGGTCCAGATCGAACGTGCGGCGGGAGAGCCTGCCTTCCGGCTTCTCACAGAGCTCTCCCCGGAGGGAAAAGAGGATATCCAGGGCCTCTTCAAAGCCCGCTTCCCCCTTTTCCAGGGTATAGGTCCCGTAATACGACAGCTCGTACCGGATGCTCTCCACCCCCTCCCGCTTCTTTCGTTTCAGCAGGAGCTCCGTCCCGTCGCCGGCCTCCTCCGTCGGGACCGGCTCCGCTGCGGGCGCGGTGACGGCGGGCGCGGGCGGGACTGTCCCGGGGGTCGGCTCCGGGGTCCCTGCGCAGCCCGAAGCCAGGACCGCCCACAGCAGGGCTAGGACGGCGAAGGCCGGGAGCCTCTTCAGCTTCACGTCTCCACACTCCTTATCATTTCTTATTCGTCAGGCTGGAAGTACAGAAACACCTCCATGGTGGGGAGATACAGGGTGTAGTACGCGCTGCCGTTCTGGCGGGAGAGAAGGCCCAGCTGGACCCAGGTCTCATATTCGCAGTTTATCCACCAGCAGACCGTATCCGGTCCGCCGTCCAGCAGGGCGTAAGCGCGGCCCTCTTCGGCGCCCCGTCCGTCCTCCGAAAAATCCATTTCCAGGTCCCCCATGCCGTACTGCGGGGTGGGGAGCTCGTATCTCCGGCCGTCCGCCGTGAGGAAATAGAGGTGGGAGAGGGACCAGTGGGGCAGGCCGGCGCTGATCTCTCCGTAGATCAGGGTCCCCCAGCCGGGGTAATCCCGCACCAGCTTTTCATCAAAGGGGTATTCCTCCTCCCCCACGGGGTAGGTCATGCCGTCCACGGAGGCCCGGGCAGCCTCATAGCTGCCGAAGTCCTCCACCCCGAAGGAAAGGAGCGTCACGTCCCGTCCGTAGTCCCCGGTGTAATTCGCGGGGACGGCGGCGGACAGGTCCGGGGCCTCGAACACGCTGTCCGTGCCGTTATACAGGGGCCGCAGGTTGCTGACGAAGCGCACGCCGCCCCCCTCCCGCCGGAGGACCACCCGGAAGATGCCGTCGGCGCTCGTCCAGTTCATCAGGCCGGACTGGCCATCCAGGTAGTTGACGCCCGATTCGTAGAAGAGGCAGACCTCGTCTCCCTTTTCATAGCCATAGCGCAGGGGCCAGCTGCGCCAGTTGCCCTCGTTCCGGGCGTGGACGAAGCTGTCCGTTTCCGGGAGATAGGTCCATTCCAGCCCCCGCCGGTTGGTTTCGTCCAGCCCCAGCCCCAGGTATTTCCGCAGGAGGGCGTCCATCTCTTCCCTGGGGAGACTGTCCACGAATCTCGCGGAGGGGATGCTCCCCAGGCGCAGCAGGCAGGCGCGCTCCTCCGCCCGGGAAAGGGTCCGCCGCCCGGGATCGTAGTCCGCCGCGCTCACCTCCCGCAGGTCCACGCCCATGTAGAAGAGCCGCCACAGGTCCACGTCCTCCGGGGAAGCATAGGCGGAATTGAGGAACTGCCGCCGCATCCAGTCCGCGTCGAACCATTCGTGCCAGGCCTGTATTTCCTCCGCCGTCAGCCAGCGGGCCCCGTCGGGCAGGGCCAGCCAGTCCGTCCAGTCCTCCGCCGTCAGGGGGCGATAGGCCGGGGGCTCGGGAGTCGGCTCCGGAGTGGGTTCCGGCGTCGGCTCCGGGGTGGGCTCGGGCGTAGGTTCCGGCGTCGGTTCCGGGGTGGGCTCCGGGGCAGGGACGGGAGCGGACCCGTCCGTGATCTCAAAGGGTCCGAAGGCGACGCGGTCATACACGCCGTTCTGCGTCTCCCCCACGGAGTAAAACATGCAGGCGCAGTAGGACCCCGGCTCCAGGGGATCGTCGTAGACGTCCATGGAGATGGCGGTCTCCAGCGTGCTCCCCGGCCCCAGGCCGCGGGCGACCAGGTCGCTCATCACGTTGAAGCGGGTGCGCACCCACCGCCATTCCCCGTCCCGCAGGGCCAGGAGCTGGGGAAAATCATACCAGATCGTCTCATCTGCAAGGTTTTCCGCGGTGAAAGACACGACGGCCCCCGCCTCGGGGGGTCTGCTCTCCCCCACCGGGCCCGGCTCTGTGAAGCGCCGCAGGGAAAGGGCGACGGCCTCCCGCAGCGTCTCATAATCATAAGCCGGCTGCGCGGCGCGGAGGGACAGAAGTCCGTCCTCCGTGTAGGCGCTGAGATCGAAGGGCGCAAGCTCGCCCGCCGGGGCGAAGCGGGAGAAGATGGCCTCCAGCTCCTCGTCCGGCCGCCCCGCCGTATCCAGGACCTGATTGCCGTCCCAGCCCATGGAGGCGTAGACCCGCTCCCCGTCGTACTCCAGGACCAGGGGGATGGCGGCGTCGTCGGGCCGCAGCAGCCGGGAAACCGTACCCCGGGGGAGGGGGGAAGGAGAACCGCGAAGGGAGCGGAGCAGGGCGACGGCTTCCGCAAAGCCCTCGTCCCCCTTATACAGGGTGCGCTCCCCCAGGCGGCCCGAAAGCGTCAGCTTTTCAAAGCTCTCCGGGTCCAGGCCGAAGGTCTCCAGGATCGGGGCGGAATCGTCGGCGGGCAGGCCCTCCGCGATCTCGAATTCCACGAAGACCGTCCAGTCGTAGGGGGCCTCGGGGTCGCCGCCCACGGCGTAGTCCAGGCTCGCCCGGTAAAGGCCCGGACCCAGGGGATCGTTGAAGGCGTACATGCTCAGGACCGCCTCCGCCGTTTCTCCCGGCGCCAGCTCCCGGGGCTCGGCGGCCCCGCCGAAGCCGGGCAGCCTGGGCACCTTGTACCAGCCGCCGTCCATATAGACCTGCAGTCCCGGCGCGAGAAAGCGCACCGGCACGTCGGCGCGGCTTTCCACGGTCAGGCGCACGAGGGCGTCCTCCGCCGGAGGCTCGTTTTCCGCCCCCGCCTCGAGCTTCTCGCGGGTGAGGGCGATGGCCTCCTGCATCGAGGCGCGGTCGTAGGCGGCGCGCTGAACGGCCAGCAGGAGGAAGCCGTCCTCCGTGTAGACCCCGAAGCCGTAGGGAGTGCGGCCGGAGGACAGGGGCGCATAGCGCATAAAGAGGGCTTCCAGCTCCTCGTCCGGCCGGTCCTGCGTCTCCAGCAGGAAGCAATCGGCGTCGTTCACCGCCGCCCAGACCCGTTCATCGCCGCAGAGGAAGGTCAGACGGCCACCGCCGTTCAGGGAAAGGCTCCGCTCCACCGTGTCCGACGGGGCCTTCCCGGGGGAGCCCCGGAGAGAGGACAGCAGGTACAGGACCTGGTCGAAGCCCTCGTCCTGCCGCTGCAGGAGCCGCTCTCCCGAGCTGACGCCGGAAAAGGCCAGCTCATTGATCTCGCCGGTCTCCAGCCCCAGGTCCTCCAGCAGGACCTCCAGGATCGCCCGGCTCTCTCCGGCTTCGCCGCCGGGCTCCGGCTCCTTCGGTCTGCCCGCGAAGGCGCAGCCCGCGGCCGCCAGGGCCAGCACCAGGGCGACCGCGGCCGCCAGGGCCCAGATGCGGGGCTTTTTCACGATGAGGCGCAGCCGCTCCTTCATGGCCCGGCCGCCGCCGGAGAGAGTGGAGGCGCTGAGCAGGGGCCGGGGCGTTCTGCCGGGCAGCAGGTCCACCAGGGTGCGCCCGTACTCCAGCCGGGCGTCCTCCCCCAGGTGCTTCAGCACCCGCTCGTCGCAGCTCAGCTCCCCGTCCCGGCGGCTGCAGAGGGCGGCCAGCCAGACCAGGGGATTCCACCACCAAACCGCCAGGCAGAGGCAGCGCAGACAGCCCCAGATATGGTCCTGCTGCCTCCGGTGGGTCTCCTCATGGAGGACGACCTGGTCCAGCCGCGCCGCCGGACCCTCCGCGCAGGCGGGGGTAAGGTAGATCGCCGGGGGAAACAGGCCGAAGAGACAGGGAGAGGCCACGGCGTCGCTCACGTAGACGGGGGTCTTCCCGCTCCGGAATTCCCGGCGGCTCCGGCGGAGGCGGCGGGCAAAGCGCAGGTTCACCCCCAGCAGCCAGAGGCCGGCCGCCACGCTGCCGGCCAGCCACAGGCGTTCCAGCAGCTCCCCCGCGTCCAGCGCTCTGGGCTGGACCGGAGGCGCAGAGACCTGCTCCGGGGCCGCTGCGCCCGAAGAGGGCGAAACCGGCTTCACTGCCGTATCCCCCGGAAGGGCGGGCCGCGTCTGCCCGGTCTCCCCGGCGGGGCGCGGCGCGGCGGCCGGCTCCGCGAAAACGGCGGGCGCCAGCTGCTCCGCCGCGGCGGGGACGCTGAAAGCCGTGCGGAACAGGGGCATGGGGATCAGCAGCCGCAGAAGCACCGGCAGCCACAGGAGATACTGCAGCCGCTGGGAGATGCGCCGCCGGAAGACGAGACGCAGCAGCAGGACCGCCGCCGTCAGCGCCGAGGCGGATAGGATCCATTCCTTCAGCATGTTATTTCTCCTTCTGTTCCGCTTCCTCCAGGATGGCCCGGAGGGCCCGGATGTCCTCCTCGCTCAGGGACTGCTGTCCGGCAAAGGAGGAGACCATCAGGCCCAGGCTGCCCCCGTAGAGCCGGTCCAGGAACCGGGCGGTCTCCTTCTGGCGGGCGTCGGCCTGGCTGAGCACGGGACGGTAGAGCTTGTTGCGGCCCTCCTGCTCCATGCGCACGGCCCCCTTCTCCTCCAGCCGGGTGAGCATCATGTTCACGGTGGCGCGGCTCCAGCCCGTGTCCGCCGCCAGGGCCTCCGTCAGCTCCGGCACACGCCGGGGCGAGCTTACCCACAGGAGGTTCATCACGCGCCATTCGCCGTCCGATAAGATCATCTTCGCCATGCTTCTTCTCTCCCCTCTCCCCCTTGGACGCCGGGCGCAGGACCTTTGTTCCGGGGGAAGCCGAATCTTGTTGACTTTTGTCTTTTTCAGCATAGCACGGTCGCTGACATTTGTCAACCTATGGCTCGTAAAAAGCCCGGACCCGTGTGCTTCGGGTCCGGGCCGGAGGAGGGCGGGGAAACATAAGACTTAAGAATGAATAATGAAGATTTAATAATGAATAATTGCGGTGTCCCCTGCGGGGACAGATTTTGATTCCGCTGCGGCGGAGACGGAGGTTGCCCTCATCAGTCAGCTTCGCTGACAGCTTCCCCCAGGGGAAGCCGGGGGATGTGCTGCGGCTTGCTCCCTGCGGGCGCGCCTTTCCCCGGGGGGAAGGCGGCTGACGGATGCGGGCCGTCGCGCCGGCGGCGACGGGAGACGCGGAGACGGGGGAACGGATCGCCGCGCCGCTCCGCTCCCCGCAGTGTCGGTAGGGCGGGAGGCTGCGGCGCTCAGCCCAGGACGGCCCTGTGGAAGATCTTTTTGCCCTTCTTGATCTTCACGCCCTTTTTCAGAGCTTCGGCGCTCACCCGGGCGTCGACGGCTTCCGCCTTCACGTCGTCCAGGGCGATGCCCCCCTGCTGCACCAGCCGCCGGGCTTCCCCGTTGGAGGCGGCGAGGCCGCAGGCCACCAGAAGGTTCAGCAGGCCGATGCTGCCGTCCTGAAGGTCGGCTTCGCTCAGGGTGGTGGAGGGCATGGAAGCGTCGTCCCCGCCGGTGAAGATGGCGCGGG
Organism: Oscillospiraceae bacterium; assembly: GCA_017524845.1. Lineage (GTDB taxonomy): Bacteria > Bacillota > Clostridia > Oscillospirales > Oscillospiraceae > UBA1774. The sequence goes on along the minus strand of JAFXUU010000051.1, from coordinate 7,166 downwards.
CGGCGGCCTGGGCCTTGTCCGCCTCCGCCTCCCCGTGGACCAGGGCGGTGAGGTGCCAGGCCAGGCGCTCCTTTTTCTCGTTCACGCGGCTGTCGTCCCACCCGGCCATCTCGTCCAGCTCTTCCAGGCTGATGAAGGTGAGCATGCGGAGGCACTTCATCACGTCGGCGTCGTCCACGTTGCGCCAGTACTGGTAGAAATCGAAGGGGCTGGTCTTTTCGGGGTCCAGCCAGACGGCGTTGCCCGCGGTTTTGCCCATCTTCTTGCCCTGGGAATCCGTGAGCAGGGTGATGGTCATGGCGTAGGCGTCCTTTCCCAGCTTCTTGCGGATGAGCTCCGTGCCCCCCAGCATGTTGGACCACTGATCGTCCCCGCCGAACTGCATGTTGCAGCCGTGGTGCTGGAAGAGGTAGTAGAAGTCGTAGGACTGCATGATCATGTAGTTGAACTCAAAGAAGCTGAGGCCCTTCTCCATGCGCTGTTTGTAGCATTCGGCCCGGAGCATGTTGTTCACGGAAAAGCAGGTGCCCACCTCCCGGAGAAGATCGACGTAATTCAGGTCCAGCAGCCAGTCGGCGTTGTTGAGCATGATGGCCTTGCCCTCGCCGAAGTCGATGAACTTCTCCATCTGCTTCCGGAAGCATTCGGCGTTGTGGTCGATGTCCTCCCGGGTGAGCATTTTGCGCATATCCGTCCGTCCGCTGGGATCGCCGATCATGGTGGTGCCCCCGCCGATGAGGGCGATGGGGGTGTTCCCCGCCTGCTGCAGACGCTTCATGAGGGTCAGGGCCATGAAGTGTCCGGCGGTGAGGGAATCGGCGGTACAGTCGAAGCCGATGTAGAAGGTGGCCTTGCCGTTGTTGACGAGCTCCCGGATCTCGGCTTCGTCGGTGACCTGGGCGATGAGGCCCCGGGCCACCAGTTCTTCGTAGATCTGCATTGGATATTCCTCCCTGTTCCGAGGCGGCTCGCCGCCTCAAATAAAATTCGCCCCCTGTCCGATGCGGACAGAGGACGAACGGGGCCGGTTCGTGGTACCACCTCTGGTTCGAGCGCGCCTCGCGGCGGGCTCCTCCGCGCGTGCCAACACACGCGCCGCGCGATATCGGGCGCACCCGTCTGTCCCTACTGGATCTCTCGTTCGGGAAGCGGCTCCGGAAGGTATTCGGCGGGGGCGGCCGCAGCCTTGCACCGACCGGCTGCTCTCTGAGGGACGGATCCCCGCTTACTATTTTCCATCATAGCTTTGACCGTATAGGGGTTTGGAGCATTTATAGCACAGCGGCCCTCGGGATGTCAAGCCCCGAAGGAAGGAAAAATCAGCGGGTGAAGCCGGGAAGGCCCTCCACGGCGTAGGCCCGCACGGGGCAGGAATCCAGCCCGGCGATGGGCAGGGGCACGAAGCTCATGAAAAAGGTGTCCGTTTCCAGCTCGTCCAGGTTCTTCAGCACCTCGATGAAAGGGACCTTTTCCGCCAGCAGCACATCGTGGAAGGGGCAGACGTCCTCGTTGCGGTTCTCGATGCTCACCCCATCCCCGAAGCCCACGGCCTTCACCCCGTGCTCCAGGAGCCAGGCGGCCGTCTCCCCGTTCACCAGGAGCCGCCGGTCCTCGGGGCCGTTCGTCTTCTCCGTGAAGGGCGGCAGGGGATAGCAGGAATCCAGAATCACGATATCCCCCGCCCGCAGCCAGCCGGAAAGGTGACGCTCCAGCACTTCCGGCGTGATATAGGCGCGGGGCGGCGCGTCGTCGATGCGCAGGCGCAGGGCCCGGCCCATGAAGGAGGAAAGGGGCATGCCCTCCACCCCCGGCCAGTCCTCCCTGTGGTGATAGGGGCACTCCACGTGGGTGCCCAGGTGGCTGGTGATATCCATGTCCGTGTGGAAATCCGGGATGGGACCGCCGGTGTTGAAGCGCCGCAGACGGCAGCGCCGGGTCTCCGACGCCGGGTCCAGGGCCTTCGACAGATCCACCACCCGCAGGCCGTTCATATCAGTTACCGCTTCCATCCTTCAGTTCCTCCATTCCGTGTATGATCGCCGCGACCGCTTCGCAGAGAGGCGTCGGCACGCCTTTTGCCCGCCCCCGGGCGGCCACGGCTCCGGTGATGGCGTCCACCTCCGTCCGCCGCCCCGCCTCCAGGTCGGCGCAGATGGACGTATAGCCGCCTTTGGAGCGCAGGAGATGGGCGCGGATCTCCCCCGCGATCTCTTCTTCGTCGAATGCCTGCCCCTCCGCCCGGGCCACGGCCACCGCCTCCGCGATGAGCTTCCGGGCAAGGGACCATATGTGGGGCTGCTCCGCCACCGGGCCCAGGGGACAGCGGAACACCGCCGTGAGGGCGCTGGCGGAAGCGTTCATGAACAGCTTGTGCCAGATCACCCTGGCCACGTCGGCGCTCACCCGCGTTTCGATGCCCGCCGCGGTGAAGCCCGCCGCCACGGCCCCGAAGCGCTTCACATCTCCGGCGACGGCGCCGATCTCCGTGTAGCCCGCGCCGCCGTGGCGCACGATCCCGGGTCCAAGGAGGCTCGCGTTGTGCTGCGTGGCCCCCACGATGAGGTTTTCCGCCGGGGCCACGGCAAGCATGGCCTCCTCGTGGCCCATGCCGTTCTGCAGGGTCATGACCAGGGTATGCTCCCCCACCGCGCCCCGGACGGCCGCCAGGGCCTCCCGCTCCCGGGACGCCTTCACGAACACCAGAACGAGGTCGGCGGGCTCCGACGAGGCCTCCGCCGGGGTCAGCATCCGGGGGAAAGCCCGCAGCTCTGCGCCGTCCGGCTCCAGCACCGTCACCCCCCGTCCGCGCAGCAGGGCAAGCTTCTCCCCGTTTGGGTCCGCCAGCGTGACCTCCTCCGTCCGGGCCAGATACGCCGCGAAGAGGCAGCCCATGGCCCCCGCGCCGAGAATCAGGATCTTCATACGCTCCTCCCGCCCGCCGCCGGGCAAAACCAAAAATTGTCAGTCTTCCCCTCTTGATATTCCGCCGGGGATGTGGTACATTAGAACTGCGGGGGGAAGCCGTGAGGCTCGCTTCCGCAAGGAACCCCTGCCGTGCTCGTGATGGGCCCTGTTAGAACCCACATCTTTTATAAGGGACGCCTCTCTCCCGCCGTGAATTGCAGGCCTCCCTCCGCCTCCCGCCCCGTGCCGGAGACCGGAGGACGTTGGAAGCAGCGAAGCCGCGGGGCGGCGACCCACCTGCATGAACGTGCAGGTTATAAGAGGGCTCACACGGCATTCGCGGGGAAACCGGTTTACCCGGCGTCAGGATATGCGCGGGGCCGCTGCCAGACAGCGCCCCGCGTTTTTCTGTTTATCTGCGTCAGTCCTCGTCTTCGTCCTCGTCGAAGAGGCGCTCCATGAAGCGGGCGTAGACCCGCTCCATCTCATCGTCGTCGTCGATGACCTCCAGCAGTTCCTCCCCGTCCTCCTCCACCACCCGGAAGAGGATCATCTCATAGGGCTCCTCGTCGTCCCCGCTCACGGGAAGGAAGGCCCGGTACTCCTGCCCGTCGACCTCCAGGCCGTCCAGCAGCTCCAGCTCGTATTCCTGCCCGTCCTCGTCGGTGATGACGACGAAATCGTCCCCGAAATCCTTTTCGTTTTCCTTTGCCACGGTCCCACGCTCCTTCGTGCGATATGCCCAGATTGTACCCGAAGCGGGGAGAGAAATCAACAGGAAAAGCGTCCCGCCCGTTTACGAAAGGTTCACGCTTTCTTCATTGACAGGGGGACGCAAAGGGGTATATAGTAATAAAATCCATGCGAGCGACCTGTCACGGAGGTGATACTCCCTTGATCAAAGAATGGTTCCGGGGCCTGAACAAGAAGAAGCTGGCCAAGGAGGCCGCCATCGAGACCGGCAGCGCCGTGGGCCGCATCGTCGGCCTGGTGCTGAAGATCGTGCTCACCGTGGTCCTCATCGCCATCTGCAGCGGCTTTCTCTTCCTGGTGATCTTCGCCGCCTACGTGAAGAACACCATGAAGGACGACCTGACCGTCACCCTGGACGAATTCAGCCTCAATCAGACCAGCACGATCTATTACTGGGACAAGAATTCCCAGCAGTACGAGGTGCTGGAGCGTCTCAGCGGCCTGAAGGGCGACCGGCAGTGGGTGAACTACGAGGATCTGAACCCCTGGTTCGAGAAGGCCGCCGTGGCCATTGAGGATCACCGCTTCTACGAGCACCACGGGGTGGACTGGTTCCGCACCTTCGGCGCCTTCTACACCGTGTTTTTCAGCGATACGGACGACGTGTTCGGCGGCTCCACCCTCACCCAGCAGCTGCTGAAGAACGTGACCCATTACGACGACTTCACCGTCAAGCGGAAGCTGACGGAGATCTTCCGCGCCCTGGAGCTGGAGAAGACCTATACCAAAGAGCAGATCATGGAATGGTATCTCAACGCGGTCTTCTTCGGCAACCGCTGCTACGGCGTACAGGCAGCCTCCCTGCGCTATTTCGGCAAGGATCAGAGCGAGCTCACCGCGGCGGAGTGCGCCTGCATCATCGGCATCACCAACAACCCCAGCGCCTACAACCCCTATCTCCACCCCGTGGCCAACAAGGAGCGGCAGGAGATCATCCTCAAGGAGATGCTGGACGAGGGCTATATCGGGACGGAGTCGGAATACAAGCGTCTCAAGGCCCAGAAGCTCACCTTCGGCTCCGCGGAGGATCAGGAGGACGCGGGGCGGGTCATCGGCGTGAACGGCGAGGTGACCAGCTGGTACGTGGACGCCATCATCGAGGACGCCATCCACACGCTGATGAAGGTGAAGGAGGTGGACTACGATACGGCGGAGACCCTGCTGTTCAACGCGGGCTACAAGATCTTTGCCACCATCGACATGGGCGTGCAGGACATCATCGACCAGGTGTATTCCACGGTGGACAACATCCCCGCCGGCTACGTGAAGTCCTCCACCCAGGACCTGCAGAGCGCCATCGTGGTGATGGACCCCTTCACCGGGGACATCCTGGGCATGAGCGGCGGCATCGGCCGGAAGGAATACAGCCGCGGCTTCAACCGGGCGACGATCATGGAGCGGAGCCCGGGCAGCACGATCAAGCCCGTCGCCTCCTATTCCATCTGCCTGGACAAGCACCTGGTCTGGCCCTGGACCATCTTCGACGATTCCGACCAGGTGCGCCTCAACGGCACCTCCTGGTATCCCAACAACGACGACTACGACAACGAGGGCGCCGTCACCCTGCGCTACGCCCTGCAGGTCTCCATCAACACCGTGGCAGCCCAGATGGTGGACATGCTCACCCCCCGGGTGAGCTACGAGCATCTGGTGAACAAGCTGGGCTTCACCCACCTGGTGGCTTCGGACATGTCCTACTCCGGCATGGCCCTGGGGCAGCTCACCTACGGCGAGACCGTGCGGGAAATGTGCCAGTCCTACACGCCCCTGTGCAACAAGGGCATCTACACCGAGGGGCGCACCTTCTCCCGCATCGAGGACGCCAACGGCAAGCTGGTGTACGAAAACGTGCCCGAGAGCCACGCGGCCCTGAGCGAAACCACCGCCTATTATATGACGGACATGCTCACGAACGCCGTGAACCGGGGCACCGGCTGGCTCTCCAAATTCGGCAACATGGCCATCGCGGGAAAATCCGGCGGCAGCAGCTCCTGGAAGGACCGCTGGTATATCGCCTATACCCCCTACCTCCTGGCCGCCTGCTGGACCGGGTACGACACCCCCCAGAGCATGGGCTCCTCCAACCCCGCCACCGGCATGTGGAAGCAGGTGATGCAGCAGGTGCACGCATACCTGGGCTATGAGGACGCCAGCTTCGAGGTACCGGAGGGCATGAAGCGGGTGACCGTCTGCTGCGACACGGGTCTGCTGGCCTCGGAGGCCTGCGAGCACGAGATCCGCGGCAGCCGCACCATGACCCTGTATATGCGCCCGGAGGACATCCCCACCAGCATCTGCGAGGCCCACGTCTACGTGGACATCTGCTCGGAGAGCCGGGACAAGCTGGGGCCCGACTGCCCGGATTCCTGCCGTGCGCGCTACAGCGTGCTGGACACCAGCCGCTTCGACGGGGAGATGACCCTCCCCCTCTACTTCCGCAACGGCCGCTATCCCAAGCAGGTGAGCCGGGGCAGCTATTCCTCGGAGGAAGCCTATCAGGCGGCGCTGGCGGCCTACAACGAAAAGCTGGATTCCGCCACGCCCTACGTGCTGGACAAGCTCGTCCCCTGCCGGGTGCATAATCTGGATCCCGCCACCGGCTGGGTCGTCGAATACCCCCACGGCTACCTGATCGATCCGGACACGGGCATGTACTACGATCCGGAGAACGACATCCTCATCGACCAGTATTCCAAGATGCAGGTGGACTGGTACACCGGCTACCTGATCGACCCGCAGACCGGCGAGTTCATCGACCCCCATTCCGGCGAGAAGGTCTATCTCACCGAGGAGGAGCTGGCCGCCTATACCCGGCCGAAGTACCGCCGTCCCCCCGGCTACGGGCCGCAGCTGCCGCCGGAGCCGCCGGCGGATGAAACGCCGCCGGAGCCCGCGGAAACGGGCGTCCCCTGGGATCCCACCCAGCCCGTCGTGACGGATCCGCCCCGGGAGAGCGATCCCGGCGATTTGACCTACGGCGGATAAAAACAAAACAGTCTTCAAATCGCAATCGCTTCGCTGGATTGCGATTTGAGAGAGTTTACGCTCCGCTCCCCGCACTCGCTGTCGCTCGCACAGTCCGCTGCGCGAGAGGGATTTTTTGCGAGGCACATGTCCCCGCAAAAAATGTACGACTCCATTCGCGCCCGCAGGCGCGAACTCTGCGAGGCTTTGTCCGCAGTCTTAGGCCCCGGCATCCCTGATAGGACGCCGGGGCCGTTCATCGTTATGCTGTATTTCAGAGGACGCGCACCCGGAGGACGCCGGGGATCGCGGCCAGGGCCGCCTCGTCGAAGGGCTCGTCGGCGTCCGCCAGGAGCACCTTATACGCCCCGCGGGTCTTTTCCGCGGAGGCGGCGGCGCTGAGCTTCAGCTCCGCGTCCGCCCTGGCGATGATCACGGCCCGGAATTTCCCGGCCCGCTCCATGGTGATGTTGGGGAGATTGACGCTGTTGACGATATCCCCACAGAGGAGATAGCGGCTCACCTGGTCGGCGGCCATGACGGCG
>JAFXUU010000050.1 GCA_017524845.1 Oscillospiraceae bacterium | reverse complement strand
TGTCCTCCCTCTTCCAGGCGGGGGGGCTCGTGGAGCTTGCCGGCGACGCCGAGACCGCCTCCAAGCTCTATCACGACCGATACGATTTGAAGAAGTGGCCCGCGGGGGGTTAATGACGCGACAGCGTCAAATCATGGAGATGCGTCAGCATCGAGAAATCATGGAGAAATGCCTTGCCTTAGGCAAGGCATATTCGAGAAATCATGCTGCGAAGCAGCAAATCATCCAATGATTTGACCTTCGGTCATGATTTGCCTGCGGCATGATTTGCCTGCGGCATGATTTGCGCCTAGCGGCGCATGAAGGGAGGAACGAACATGAGACGAGCCATAGCCATGGCCCTGGCGGCGCTGCTGCTCGTGGGCTGCGCAGGCGGCCCGGGGAAGACGGAGGAGCCGACGACGGAGCAAGGGGCGGAGCCGCCCCGGGTGACCTCAAATAGCCTGTACGTAAAGAAGGTGGAGGGCCTTCGGGAGGACTTCATCCTGGGGGCGGACGTGTCCTCCCTCCTCAGCGAGGAAGCGAGCGGCGTGGTCTATAGGAATTTCAGCGGCGAGCCCCAGGATATGCTTCAGACCCTGGCGGAGAACGGCGTGAACTACGTCCGGGTCCGGGTCTGGGTGGACCCCTTCGACAGGGACGGCCACGGCTACGGCGGCGGCAACTGTACCGCGGCCACCGCCGGGAAGATCGGGGCCCGGGCCGCGAAATACGGCATGAAGCTGCTGGTGGACTTCCACTACTCCGATTTCTGGGCGGACCCGGCCAAGCAGCAATCGCCCAAGGCCTGGGCGGGCCTGGACGAATACGGGAAGGCCGAGAAGATCCGGGCCTACACCGCCGAAAGCCTGGCCGCCATCCGGGACGCGGGGGCGAATATCGGCATGGTGCAGCTGGGGAACGAGACCACCAAGGGCTTCTGCGGGGAGACCTCCGTGCCCAAGATGTGCCTCATGTACCGGGCGGGGGCGGAGGCGGTCCGCGCCTTCGATCCCAACGTGCTCATCGCCGTCCACTTCACCAACCCCGAGGCGGGGAACTTCAAAAAGCTGGCCTATATGCTCTCCAGCAATCAGGTGGATTACGACGTGTTCGCCACCTCCTACTACCCCTATTGGCACGGGACGCTGGAAAATCTGCAGGCGCAGCTCTCCGCCGTGGCGGGGGAATATAAAAAGAAGGTCATGGTGGCGGAGACCCAGTGGGCCTACACCGCGGCGGACGGGGACGACAGCGCCAACTCCATCGGCGAGGAGCTCAAGTACGAGAAGCCCTACCCCTTCACCGTCCAGGGCCAGAGCCGGGAGATCCGGGACGTGGCGGCCGCGGTGGCGGCCATCCCGGAGGGCATCGGCGTCTTCTACTGGGAGGCGGGCTGGATTCCGGTCCCCGGGGAGAAGTACGAGGATCGGCTCCCCCTGTGGGAGGCGAACGGCAGCGGCTGGGCCAGCAGCTACGCCGCCGAGTACGACCCGGACGACGCGGGCCGGTACTATGGGGGCAGCGCCTGCGACAACCAGGCCCTCTTCGCCTTCGACGGCACGCCGTTGGAGTCCTTGAAGACCTTCGCCCTTTTGCGGACGGGGAACGACGTGCCCGTGGCGGCGGACGCCCTGGACAGCGCGGTCGTGACCGTGCGGGTGGGGGAGAGCCTTGAGCTTCCCGAAACGGTGCCCGCCATCTTCACCGACGGCTCCCGGGCGGAGACGGCGGTCACCTGGAACGAGGCGGAGGCGAAGGCCGTGAGCACCGACGCCGTGAACCAATACGTGATCCACGGCGCCGGCGACGGGAAGGAGGCCCTCTGCTACGTGAACGTGGTGGAGGCGAACTACCTCAAAAACTACAGCTTCGAGGACGAGGACCGGTCCATGTGGACCGTCACGCCCCTGCAGCCTGAGCCCCAGGCGGACTTCCAGGTGAAGGCCACCGACGCCTACAGCGGCGAGGTGTCCCTCCACTTCTGGAACGGGACCGCCGTGGAATGGACCTGCGAGCAGACCGTCACCGATCTGCCTGAGGGCGACTGGCGGATCAGCGTCCGGGGCCAGGGCGGCGACGTGGGCGAGGACGCGGACATCCATCTGTATGTCATCGCGGACGGGGCGACCTACACCGCGCCCATCCCCCTCACGGGCTGGGTGGACTGGCATGAGGCCGTGATCGAGCACGTGCCCTGCAGCTCCGGCACCCTAACCGTGGGCGTCTACGTCCGCTGCCGGGGCGGCGGCTGGGGCACCTTCGACGACTTTTTGCTGAACCCGGAGAAATAGAGCGGTCCCGGAAGGGGACCCGAAACGAAAGGGAGGAAACGCGCGATGCTGTCCATACACAAGGATCGTCTGATCGAACGGATAGGGGCCCTGGGCGCGGTGGGCGTCGACGGCGACGGCCGACGCACCCGCCTGGCCGCCTCGGAGGAGGACAAAGCGGGCCGGGATCTGATCGCCGCCTGGATGGGGGAGGCCGGCATGCGCGTGGTGGTGGACCGGATCGGGAACCTGTTCGGCGTCTGGGAAACGGAGCAGAATAGGGGCGCCGCCCCGGTGATGGTGGGCTCCCACATCGACACCGTTATCAACGCCGGCCAGTACGACGGCTGCTGCGGGGTGATCGCGGGCATCGAGCTGGTGGAGGCCCTGCGGGCGGCGGGGGTGCGCCCGCGCCGCCCGATCCTGGTGGCCGCGTTCACCAACGAGGAAGGCGTCCGCTACCAGCCGGATATGATGGGCTCCCTGGTCTACGCCGGGGGGCTGCCGGCGGCGGAGGCACTGGCGGCCGTGGGGACGGACGGGACGATCCTGGGCGAGGAGCTCCGGCGGATCGGGTACGCGGGGACCGCGGAGCCGGGCTTCGTCAGGCCCTGTGCCTACGTGGAGCTGCACATCGAGCAGGGGCCCATCCTGGACGCGGAGGGCATCGCCATCGGCGCCGTGGAAAACCTGCAGGGGATCGCCTGGTATCGCGTCACGATCGAGGGCCGGCAAAATCACGCGGGCACCACGCCGGTGAGCATGCGGGCCGACGCGGGGCTGGCCGCGGCGAAGGTGAACCTGTTCCTGCGGGAGCGGTGCCTCCGGCCCGGCAGCAGAACGGTGGCCACGGTGGGCACCATGGGCTTCTCGCCCAACGCCGTGAACGTGATCCCGGACCGGGCCGTGTTCACGGTGGACGTGCGGAACCCGGACGAGGGGGAGCTTCGGGCCGAGGAAGCCGCCCTGCTCGCCTATCTCAAGGACCTGGAGCGGACCGACGGCGTCCGGGCCAAGGCGGAGCGCATCTCCCGCTCGGAGCCGGTCCTGTTCGACGAGGGCATCGTCCGCCTGGTGGAGCGGGCCGCGAAGGCGCGGGGGCTCTCCTGCCGGCGGATGACCTCCGGCGCCGGCCAGGACGCCCAGATGATCGCCAGGATCTGCCCCTCGGCCATGATCTTCGTCCCCAGCGTCGGCGGCGTCAGCCACAACCCGGCGGAATACACCCGGGCGGAGGATCTGATCC
>JAFXUU010000049.1 GCA_017524845.1 Oscillospiraceae bacterium | reverse complement strand
GTGCGCAGTTGCGGCGGTTGCTTTTTTCCCTTCTACCCTATATAATCAGATCAAACGAATCACAGGAGGAAACTACAATGGAACACAGCTGGAAGAATGTGCCCAAGCTGGGCTTCGGCCTCATGCGCCTGCCCATGCTGGAGGGCGAAGTGGATATCGAGCAGTTCAAGAAGATGGTGGACGCCTTCCTCGCTGCGGGCTTCACCTATTTCGACACGGCCTACGGCTATATAAACGGCAAGAGTGAAGCGGCGGCGAAGGTCGCCTTGGTGGAGCGCTATCCCCGGGACAGCTTCACCCTGGCTACCAAGCTCCCCGCCTGGGCCGGTCCCAAGACGGCGGAGGAAGCCAAGCAGATGTTCTGGACCAGCCTGGAGCGCACCGGCGCGGGCTATTTCGACTTCTATCTGCTGCACAACATCGGCGCGCCCAGGATCAAGTCCTTCGACGATTTTGGCATCTGGGATTTCCTGAAGAAACGGAAGGCGGAGGGCCTCATCAAGCACCTGGGTTTCAGCTTCCACGACAGCCCCGAAATGCTGGACCGGGTGCTGACGGAGCATCCGGACATGGACTTCATCCAGCTCCAGATCAACTATGCCGACTGGGAGGACCCCGGAATCCAGTCCCGAGGTTGCTGGGAAGTGGCCCGGAAGCATAATAAGGCCGTTGTCATCATGGAGCCGGTGAAGGGCGGCACCCTGGCAAACCTGGCCCCCGACGTGCGCAAGCCCTTCGAGGAAGCGGGTCTGGACCCCGTGGAAGCGGCCCTGCGCTTCGCCGCCTCTCTGGACGGGGTCATCACCGTCCTCAGCGGCATGTCCACCCTGGAGCAGATGGAGCAGAACATCGCCTTCCTGAAGGACGCCCGCCCCCTGTCGGAGAAGGAGAAGGCCGTGATCGAAAAGGCTGTGGCGGTGCTGAAGTCCCGGCCCATCATCCCCTGCACCAACTGCCGCTACTGCGTTCCCGGCTGTCCCATGTCCATCGCCATCCCCGATATCTTCCAGGCTCGCAACAAGGACCTGGTCTACGGGGACCGGGCGGGGGCCCTGGGCTTCTACAAGATGGTGTCCGAGGGCGCTCCGGCCTCCCAGTGCGTGGGCTGCGGCCAGTGCGAGTCCGCCTGCCCCCAGCACATCGGCGTCATCGACGCCCTGAAGGCCATCGCCGCCGACTACGACTGATACGGAACAAAAGAACGGGACCCGGCGCAGCCTGAACTGCGCCGGGTCCTTTGGCTTTCGGGATATCATACGAAGCTTCCATTAAGATCCTTGCTGCCTTCTTTGCGCCGGCCTTCGCCGGCGTCCCTGGCGGACGACAGCCCGCCCGTGTCCTTCGCCTCGGCTGACGCAAAGCATTCCCGCAACTCCTTGTCTGGTTTCAGCGGAAGAGCAGCATCAGTCCTCCCGCACCTGTTCGGTGAGCCAGCTCATGATGCCGTGCTCGTCGTGATAGGTGGGCACCCATGACATGTGGTTCTGCGAGAAAAGCTCCGGATAGGGGAGGTCCGGGTCGGCGGCGATGCCGTATTTCTGCAGCTCCTCCGGGCTGTAGAGGGTGAGGCGGGCGTCCCGGTTCCCCGCGTCCCGCAGGGCCAGGATGCCGTCCACGATATACTTGTGCCGGTAGATCGTGTGGTCCACGTAGGCGGTGGCGATCCAGAGCTTCCCGCGGCGCAGGCCCTTGAGGATGCCGAAGGTCTCCGGCGTCATGGTGGGACAGACGGGCACCGCCGCGGCAAAGAGGTCCGCCCCCACGCTCATGGCCCGGAGGGTGCCCGCGCCGCCCATGGACATGCCCGTGACGTAGATGCGCTTCCGGTCCACGCGCCCGTCGGCGATCATGCCCCGGATGAGGTCGCAGACCGCCCCCAGGTACCGCCGGGACCAGCCGAAATCCCCGTCCATGTCGCTGTGGGCGAAATCCATCTTTCCGATGCGGCCGACCATCATGCGGAAATCCGCCTCCCGGGCCTGCGGCGCCAACACGTAGAAGTCCGGGTATTTTTGAGCGAACTGGCTGCAGCCGTAGTCCGCAGCCACGTGGGTGATGTTGTCCGTGCCCCCGTTGCCGCCCCCGTGGAGGAAGAGGATGAGAGGCCGGGGGCTGCTTGCCTTGGGGGAATAGAGGCGGTAAAGGACGTCCCCCTCCTGCCCGGCGGCGAAGACCTCCAGGCCCTCGCAGCGCTCCTCGTCCATATCCCGGCGGGTGTAGGCGTCGCCGCCCACGGTAAGGGTCCAGCCGGAACGGTAGTCGAATTCTTCGACGCTGATCTCCAGACAGCCGTCTTTTTCTTCAACGCTGCGGATGGGGATCTCCTTCGGGTCCCGCCCCCTGGGAGCCAGGATGAGACGGACGTCCTCCGGGGCAACGGGGCCGTGGGGGATGGAAAAGCCCCTGCCGGTCCAGCCCCGGTCCGGCACGTAGGAATAGGCGATCTTCTTGGCCATGGGCGCTGCCTCCTTGTTATATTCTTATCCGGATTGTACCATATGCCCCGCCTTTGTCAATCCGGTCCTGCGCGGCGGAAGGAAAACGCCCCCGCGGAGCGTTCTGCTCCGCGGGGGCGGGATGATTTGTCCGATTTCTGTCCGGGGATCAGCCTTCGATGAGGATGGTCTTCTTCTCCGGCAGCTTCTTCTCTTCCTTCTTGGGGATCTGCAGGCTCAGGACGCCGTTTTCAAAGCGGGCGGCGATATCCGTCTCCTCCAGGGCCTCCCCGACGTAGAAGCTGCGCTGGAGGGTGCCCGCCCAGCGCTCCTGCCGGATGAGCTTGCCCTTCTTCTCCTCTTCCTTCTCCAGACCCTTGGCGGCGGTGACGGTGAGGTAACCGTTCTCCAGGTTCAGCTGGATCTCTTCCTTCTTGAAGCCGGGCAGGTCGATGTCCACCTCGTAGCGGTCCTCATGCTCCTTCACGTCCGTCTTCATCTCGTTGGCGGCGTTCCGCCCATAGAGCCTGCGGTCGATGTTCCGCAGTTCCCTGAGGGATGGGAAGTCGAACCAGTCGTCAAACAAATTCTCTCCAAAAATACTCGGCAACATAAGTCATACCTCCTTTTGATATGCACGCTGTTTTGTTACCTGAGCATCGGGAGCGGAGGTCCTTCATTCGATCTCTGTTCCTTTGTTCGGCTCCTATTATAGCCTCGAAATTAGCACTGTCAATAGGGGAGTGCTAATTTTTCTGTGAACTTTTTGTTAATCATTCCCAGCGGCGCCGCTCGCTCCGTCCACGGTTTCCGGGAGGGCCTCCGTTTGGAGAGGATCGCCGCGATTTGTAGGTATAGCACAAATTTATGCCATTTGTAGTTAATATTATTGACACTAACGCCAATTGTAATTGAGCCGGTGAGCCGTTATTCTTGATACAGCCTCACGTTACCGTATCACAACTTCATATCACTTTCCGAGTGCCTCCCGTTCGGGGGAGGATAATAGGGAATGAGGTGCAAATCCTCAGCGATCCGGTCACTGTAAACGGGGAGCGGGCTGCAAGGGCCATTGTCCGCAAAGGATGAGAAGGCGCAGCGCCGCGGAGATCCGCAAGCCAGGAGACCTGCTTGGAAGGAACGGTGAATATCTTCCGCAGAAAGTACTTCATCTGACCAGGAACCCGGCTTGCGCTCGCGCAGGCCTCTTTCCCCATGTCGGTGCAGCCGCTTTCCGCCCGGAAAGCGGCTTTCTTTTTGCGGCGATATAATCTGGCTGCGCCATACGGTTCCCGGCGCGCATCCCGCGCCGGGATCGTACGCCGCCGCAGCGAAAAGAAAGGATGATCCCCATGAAACGACTGACCGCGCTCCTCCTCGCCCTCTGCCTCCTGTTCGGCCTGGCCACCTGCGCCGGCGGCGGCTCCGCACAGGCCCCGGCGACGCAGGCCCCCGCTTCCGCCCCCGCTGCCCAGGCCCCGGCGACGCAGGCCCCCGCAACGGAGGCCCCCGCCCCCACGGAAGCGCCTGTCACGGAGGCCCCCGCCCCCACGGAAGCGCCCGCCCCTGAGAAGGATACCATCACCGTCATCGACTCCATCGGCCGGGAGGTCGAGGTGCCCAAAAACGTAGAGCGCGTCGTGGCGGGCTGGGGCGTCAAGAACTATATCTGCATGGACATCGACGACCTGCTGGTCAATGAGATTACCGACAAGTTCTGCCTGATGCTGAACCCGGAGCTGGCCAACGGCGGTTCCCTGAAGCGGGACGGCAACACCAGCGCCGAGGCCATCATCGAGCTGGAGCCCGACGTGGTGGTGATGAAGTGGAACAGCAAGCTCATCGAGACCATCGAGAGCGTGGGCATCCCCGTGCTGGCCCTGCGCATCGAGGACGAAGCGGAGATGAAGCACGCCATCGAGATGTTCGGCCTGGCCTTCAACCGCCAGGAGCGTGCTCGGGAGATCCTGGATTACTATGATTCTCTGACCAAAATGGCGGAGGATCTCACGAAGGATATCCCCGAGAGCGAGAAAAAGACGGCCATCTTCCTTGGCCAGTACGTGGGCTCCACCGCGCCGGACACCATGCTGCAGGGCATGGCTATCGAGCTGGCCGGAGGCATCAACCCCGCCGCCGATTTCGGCCGGGGCGAGCTGTGGGCCCAAGGCGGCATGGAGCGCGTCATGGAATGGGATCCGGATTTCATCTTCATGGCCAACAACCTCACCAGCCGGGATTATACCCTGGAGAGCACCATCGAAGACCCCGCCAACGCCGACCTCACCGCCGTGAAGAACGGCCACGTTTACGAATCCCCCTGCGCCATGGACCTGTGGATGTTCCCGAGCCTGAGCATCAAGCTGGGCGTCCTCTGGATGATCCACTGCATGTACCCCGAGCGCTTCAGCGACGAGGAGCTGGAAGCCGTGGCCCTGGATTTCTACAAGACCATCTACGGCGTTGAGCTAACAAGAGAGCAGCTCGGTTTCTGATATGAGGGCGGACGAGAAACGCACCCTCCGGGCGGAGCAGCGGAAAAACGGCGTCCCCATCGCGGCATGGATCATCGGCCTGTCCGTACTCCTGCTGGTCCTGGTGATCGTCTGTCTCTGTCTGGGGCAGTACTCCATGACCATCCCGGAGACCTTCCACATCCTCATCGGGAAGCTCCGGGGCGTCGAGCCCGACTGGAAGGCCATGAAGGAAAACGTGCTGCTGTTCCTCCGGCTGCCCCGTATCATCGCCGCGGCCCTGGTGGGGGCCTCCCTGGCTCTCTCCGGCTCCGTGTATCAGGGCATTTTCCGCAATCCTCTGGTTTCCCCCGATCTGCTGGGCGTGTCCTCCGGGGCCTGCGTCGGCGCGGCCCTCTCCATCCTCATGAACTGGAGCCCGGTGACCACGCAGATCATGGCCTTCGTCACGGGACTCCTGGCCGTCGCCCTGACGCTGCTGATCCCCAAGCTGCTGGGCAGCACCTCCAACATCATGCTGGTGCTCTCCGGCGTCATCGTCTCCGGCCTCATGGGCTCCTTTCTGGGCATGATCAAATACGTGGCCGATCCCAGGAGCCAGCTCCAGGCCATCACCTTCTGGCAGATGGGCTCCTTCGCCTCGGTCCGCTATCCGGACATCCTCAGCGTGCTGATCCCCATCATCGTGAGCATGGCGGTCCTGCTGCTGATCTCCTGGTGGATCGACGTGCTCTCCATGGGGGAGACGGAGGCGAAGCTCCTGGGGGCCAAATTCAAGCCCATCCGCAACCTGGCCATCGTCTGCGCCTCTCTGCTGACGGCCTCCTCCGTCTGCATCTGCGGCACCATCGGCTGGATCGGCCTGGTCATCCCCCATTTCGCCCGCATGCTCGTCGGCGCTCACAGCACCCGCTATATGCCGGTATCCTGCCTGCTGGGCGCGGTGTTCATGATCGTCGTCGACACCACCGCCCGCAACATCAGCGGCATGGAGGTGCCCATCAGCATCCTCACGAGCCTGATCGGCGCTCCCTTCTACATCGCCCTGATGCGCCGCCGCAAAGGAGAACTGCAGTGATCTACGACGTTCGCGGCCTGCGCTTTGCCTATCCCAACGGCCATCAGGTGATCAACGACGCCTCCTTTACCCTGGACGAAGGGGAGGTGCTCACCATCCTGGGGCCCAACGGGGCGGGCAAGAGCACCCTTTTCAACTGCCTGGCCAACATCCGCCGTCCCACGGGAGGCGAGATCCTTCTGGGGGGCAGTCCCATGGACAAGCTCTCCGTGAAGGAGGTGGCGGGCCTCATCGGCTACGTGCAGCAGACGCATATCGCCGTCTTCGATTACACCGTGATCTATTTCGTCATGATGGGCCGGGCCGCCAGGGTGGGCGTGTTCTCCCGGCCCAAGGCGGAGGACCGGGCCATCGCCATGCAGGCCCTGGAGACCCTGGGCATCGCCCACCTGGCCGAGAGGCCCTATACGGCCATCAGCGGCGGCGAGCGGCAGCTGGTGCTGATCGCCCGGGCCCTGACCCAGCAGCCCAAGGCCATCCTCCTGGATGAACCCACCTCCCACCTGGATTTCGGCCGCTCCACGCTGATCCTGGAGCTGGTGCGGGAGCTCCAGGCCAAGGGCTATTCCGTTATCATGACCACCCACGATCCCAACCACGCGGTGCTCCTGGGGGAAAAAGCCGCGCTGCTGGACCGCAGCGGCATCCTCCGGGTAGGCCCGGCGGAGGAGATCGTGACGGAGGAAAATCTGCGCCCGCTGTACAGGAGCGAGCTCCACATCGTGGACATCGAGTCCCTGTCCCGGCGGGCCTGCCTGAGCGCCGCGCTCCGGCAAAGCACGGGAAACTGAAAAGACGCATCCTTCGGCGGGCTTCTCCGCGGCGCCCGCCGAAGGATGCGCTGTTCTCCCGGAAGGAGGGAAAGCATTGGATCCCTTTTACGAATACGAGCGGGACCGCGTGTTCATGGGGCTGCACAACGCGGCCGTCAACCATCAGCAGGGGGTGAACGGGAAGGTCTCCGGCAATCTGGAGGCCTTTGCCCAGATCCGCGACGCGGTGCTCATTCTCCACGGCCCCAAGGGCTGTGCTTATCACTACCGCTACTATGCCCGCCGCCGCTGGCTCCCCGCCTACGCCCTGGAGTCCGACGATCTCACGGAGGCCGAGGTCGTGGCCGGCGGAGAGGAAAAGCTGCTGGCGCTGACCCTGCGCCTCATCCGGGAGCGGAAGCCCGGCTGCGCCGTCCTGATCCCGACGGTCGCCAGCGACGTGATGCAGTGCGATCTCCCCGGCGTCGCCCGCACGGCGGCGCAGCTCACCGGCTGCCCGGTGCTGGCGGTGCGCTCGGAGGTCTTCTCCCACATCGACAAGACGGTCATGCGCCGCAGCCGCCGGGAGGGCCTGAAGAGCTGGGGCAGCGCGGAGCCGTCCCGGAATACGGACAGCAAGGGCTGCGGCTTTTCCGAGGCGATGCTCACCCTGGCCGAGCAGCTGATGGAGCCCCGGGAGACGGAACCGGGCACGGTGAACGTGGAAGGCTATTCCTGGGGCTACGGCGGGAGGCTCCTGCTCCGGGGGATGGACGGCATGCTCCGGGAGATGGGACTCCGGCTCCGGGCCTGCCTTCCCGCCTGCACCGCCCGGGAGATCGCCGAGGCTCCGGCTGCCCAGCTGAACGTCGCCCGGCGGGTGCGCTGGGCGGCCGCATTGCAGAAGCGTTACGGCATCCCCTATCTCCACGTCCACGGCTTTGCCCGCTACGTGGGTCTGGAGGGCATCCTCCGCTTCTACCGGGACGTGGCGGAAAAGCTGGAGCTGCATGCGGACGTGGACCGGATCTTTGAAGCCCGGATGCGCCCTGCCCGGGAGCGCTTCGAGGCCTGCAGCCGCGCCTACGAGGGCAAGCGGGTGCTGCTGCTGCCCCGTTCCTTTTCCGCCATCCCGAATCAGCTCGTGCAGGCGGTGAAGGGGGCGGGCATCCCCGTGACGGACGTGGTGGCCCGCATTTCCCCGGAGGCCCTGCGTCAGTCGGATCTGGACGGGGAGATGGTGGAAGACATCCTGGCCAACATCCGGCGGGCCATGGAGCTCTGCGGCGTTCCCGGGGAGCTGGTGGTGGATCCGGACAAAGCCCAGCTCCGGGAGTTGACCGAGGGGGCCGACCTGATGATCGCCAATCCGGAGACCCAACTGCTCTGCCCCGGCAAGCCCATCCTCTCCGACGATCTGCTCTTCGTGGCCCCGCTGGACCCGGAGAACATGTGCAGGAACGCGGAGTACCTGGCCTCGGGGCTGAACAAGCTGCCGACGGGCAACCGGCTCCTGCTCAACCGGGTGCGCTACGCTCCGGGCCTCTATCCCCAGACGGACAACGAGGGAGACGCTCTGGCCCGGGAGCTGTGGCGAAAGCTGTGGCAGAACAGGGGGGAAGGGACATGAAGCCGGGACAGGGCTGCTTTTATCTGGGCGCATACCGCGCCTTTGTCAGCGTAAAGGACGCTTTTCTGCTGGTCCACTCGGTATCCGGCTGCTCCTGGGGAGCCCTCGCTCTGCGTCAGATGGGCCGCCAGGACGACGTACGTCAGGCGGGTACCATGGTCCATGAGCGGGAGATCGTCTTCGGCGGGGAGGGGAAGCTCCGGGAGGCGCTGGAGATCCTGAAGGCCCGGCGGCCGAAGCGGGTCTTCGTCCTCAACGGCTGCCCCACCGACATGATCCGGGACGATATCGAGGGGGTGATCCGCCAGGCCGCCTGCCCCTTCCCCGTCCACTGGTTCAATACCGCGGGGTACCGGGGCAGCATGCGGGAGGGCTATATCGCCGCCATGTGCCGCCTGGTCCCCCTTCTGGAGGACGGCGGCAAACGGGATCCCCGGGCGGTGAACCTCGTCGGCATTTCCGCCGACGACTACCGGGGCGAAACCGACCTTGCCGCCATCCGAAAAATGCTGGAGCCGGAGACACGGCTGAACGCCGCTCTGCCGATGCTGACGGAGGAGGGCATCCGCCGCTGGG
Source organism: Oscillospiraceae bacterium (assembly GCA_017524845.1). Taxonomy (GTDB): domain Bacteria; phylum Bacillota; class Clostridia; order Oscillospirales; family Oscillospiraceae; genus UBA1774. The sequence goes on along the minus strand of JAFXUU010000049.1, from coordinate 37,141 downwards.
GGGAAGCGGGCCTCAATATCGTTTTCCGGGGCTTCGAGGCGGTGGGGGAAGCCCTGAAGCAGCGCTTCGGCACGGCGTACATCACTGTGGACTATCCCTACGGCGCCGAGGGGAGCGCCGTTTTCCTCCGGGCCGTGGACGAAGCCCTGGGCGCCGACCACGGGGAGACGATCCGCCGGGGTACGGAGGCGGCCGCCGACCTGGCGGAAAAGGTCGTCCATCCGCTGCGCCTTCTCTATCAGGCGGAGGCCGCCGTGGCGGGGGACCATATGCGCGCCTCGGCCATGCGCCGCTTCCTGCAGGAGGAGCTGGGCCTCCGCATCGCCGCTTATCGGGACGACCTGGACCCCCACGAGGACGGGGAGCGGTGGCTGGAGGCGGTGCGGGATTCGGGCGCAGTTCTGGTCTTCGGCTCCGCCTTCGAGCGGCAGCTGGAGGACGAGCTGCCCCTGCGCCTCATCCGCTTCGCCTATCCCGTGATGGACGCCGTAGCCCTGGGCTATCAGCCCTACGCCGGGTTCGACGGGCTGGCTTATCTCCTGTCGGACATCCTGAACGGCGTCCTCGCCTATCCCTACCGGCGGCGCGGCCAGTTTGAGCCCTGATACGAATCTTCCATTCAAATACGACAATCCTTGCGGCCTGATTCGCGCCGTCCTTCGCCCCGGCTGACACAAATCATTCTCGCGATTCTCTGCCTGGTTTCAACGAAAGATTCGTATGAGGAGGCGAAATCAATGAAAAGGATCTGCATTTACGGAAAGGGCGGCATCGGGAAATCCACGGTGGTGGCCAACACGGCGGCGGCCGCCGCCGCGGAGGGGAAGCGGGTGCTGGTGGTGGGCTGCGATCCGAAGGCGGACACCACCCGCGTGCTGATGCACCGCACCATCGAGACCATTCTGGACGCCCACACCCGCCTGGGCGGGGAACCGCCCGTGGACGCCATCCTCCACCGGGGGGCCTTCGGAGTCGCCTGTCTGGAATCCGGCGGACCCAGGGCCGGTGAGGGCTGCGCCGGCCGGGGCATCGCCCTGGCCCTCCAGGACATCCGGGATCTGGAGATCGTGGAGAGCCTGCAGCCGGACCTCATCCTCTTCGACGTGCTGGGAGACGTGGTCTGCGGCGGCTTCAGCACGCCGCTGCGGGCCAACGCGGCGGATACGGCTTATATCGTCACAACCTCGGATTTCATGGCCGTCTACGCCGCCAACAACATCGCCGCCTGTATCCGGAAATACGCCCAGCGGGGCGGCTGCCGCCTGGGCGGCCTCATATTCAACGCCCGCAGCGCGGCGGGGGACGAGGCCTTCGTTTCGGAGTTTGCCGGGAAGATCGGGAGCTCCGTCGTCGGGCGCATCCCCATGGACCGGGCCATCACCCGGGCGGAGCTGAAGCGCATGACCGTGCTGGAGCACGCGCCGGAGGCCCCCTCTGCCCAAAGCTTCCGCAGCCTCGCCCGGCATTTCCTGACGGCGGAGGAAGGTGTCGTTCCCGAGCCTCTGGACGGGGAAGCCCTGGAGTCCCTGGGGGATCGGATGGCCGAGGCGGCCTTCCGGGAGGAAAACCTATGACCGATCTGCGGGAGCATCCCTGCTTTACGCCGGAGGCCCACCGGCGCTTCGGACGGCTCCACGTCCCCTGCGCGGCGCGCTGCAACCTGGACTGCGCCTTCTGCGGCCGGGGCCTGGACGGGGGAGAGGAGAAGCTGCCCGGCAGGGCCCTGCGCCTCGTCCGCCCGGAGGAAGCGGCGGACTACGTTTCGGAACGCCTGGCAGCCCGCCCGGAGATCCGCGTCCTGGGGATCGCGGGGCCGGGGGAGCCGCTGTACAATCCGGAGACCTTCTCCGTGCTGGAGATCCTCCGCCGGAGCTTTCCCGACCGGATCCTCTGCCTGGGGACCAACGGCTCCCTCCTGCCCGAGGCGGCCCCCCGCCTGCGGGAAGTGGGCGTCTCTGCCGTGACGGTGACGGTCAACACCCTGCGTCCGGAGGTGAGCGCCAGGCTGAGCCCCCGGAGGGACGGGCCCGAAGGGACGGCGGGAGGCGAAGCCCTCATCGCCGCCCAACTGGAGGGCATCCGGCGCTGCAGCGCCCTGGGAATGACCGTGAAGGTGAACACCGTGCTGGTCCCCGGCTGCAACGGGGAGGAGCTGCCGGAGATCGCCCGGGCCGTGCGCGCCCGGGGCGCGGCGCTGCAGAACGTGATGCCTCTTCGCCCCGCGGGGCGGCTGCGGCAGCTCACGCCGCCCTCCCCGGAGACCCTGGCCGCCCTGCGGGAGCAGTTGGAGCACATCCTCCCGCAGATGCGCGTCTGCGCCGGCTGCCGGGCGGACGCCTGCGGCCTTCTGTCCGGGGAAGACGCGCCTTCCGGCTGCGTCAAATGAGAGGTCCGCCGTCCTTATTTTTCAGAATGGTTGCCATTCCGGGGAATTGAAGGTATAATTATTCAAATGACCCTTCAAACAGGGCGGCGGCTTCCCGCGAAAGCGGGGAGATACTGCGCCGGAAAGGTGGCGGAAAGGCATGCTGAACCGTTCGGATCTGCACGAGATCGTTGCCATCGGCAGCGAGCTGACGGCGGAGAAGGACAAGAATCTTCTGCTGGAAAAGCTGCTGGTGGAGGCGATGAAGATCTCGTCCTGCGACGCCGGGACGCTGTATCTTTATGAACACGGACGGCTGTCCTTCCACATCATGATCACCCTGTCCCAGAAGGTGAAGCGGACGAGGAAGGAGATCTCCCTGCCGCCGGTGGAGCTGCGGGAGGAAAACGTCTGCGCCTTCTCGGCCATCCACCGGGAGCTCATCAATATCCCGGACGTGTACCACAGCGACCGCTTCGATTTTTCCGGCCCCAAGCGGTACGACGCCATGACCGGATACCGGACGGGCTCCATGCTGGTGGTCCCTCTGGAGGATGCGGAGGAAAAGCTCATCGGCGTCCTCCAGCTCATCAACAAGCTGGATGGAACGGAAAACTTCATTCCCTTCACCGAGGACGACGAATTCAGCCTCCAGTCCCTTGGCTCCATGACCGCGGTCTCCCTGGCGAACATGATCTATTCCGAGCTCATCAAGGATTCGTCCAAGACCTTTTCGGCCTTCCTTTTCGCCTACTGCTGCTGGATGGTCGTCTACGCTCTCTGGCAGTATCTGGGGCAGCCGGTGTCCACGGACGTGATGACCCACGGCGTGGAGGTGCTGGGCTTCCTCATGTTCTTCTACATTATGGGGCACACCAGCCTCACCTGGAAGCACCTGGGCATCACCACAGAGAAGCCCTGGCAGACGGCACGGACGGGGATCCTGATCGCCGCCTGCGCGGTGGCCTTCCTATGCATCGCCAAGGCCGTCATCCGCCTTTTCGCCCCGAACGCCTTCGGACCGGAATTTCCCTTCCTGGACCTGCGCGCCTTCGGCGTCCGGCAGATCATCTACGTTTTCACCGCCGGGATCCAGGAGTTCCTGGCCCGAAGCGTCATCCAGGGCAACCTGCGGCGCATCATGGTGGGCAGGCACACGGCTGCGGCGGCCATCGTCATCTCCTCCATGTCCTTCGCCACCCTGCACATCCACCTGGGCCTGATGTTCATGCTGGGCGCGGCGCTGCTGGCCGGGCTGGAGGGCATCCTCTACGAGAAGCAGCAGTCCATCTACGGCGTGTGGATCGTCCACTGGGCCTTCGGCGTCGCCGGGACCCTGCTCCACATCATCGGCCACTGACGGGATCCCCGAACCTGACAAAACCTCCGACACGGCGCTGCGCGCAGCCGCCCTGTCGGAGGTTCGTGTTCCTGCATTGTTCCGGGCTCCGCCGGATAGGACGTGCGCAGCCCGGTGGCGCTCAGTCTCCGGCGACCGTCAGGAGATGGACGGCGCCGGCCATCCCCTGGGAGCCGATGATCTGTTTTTTTCCGGGGGCCAGCTCCATGGCGTAATATCCGTGCACGTGGCCGCAGATCACCGCCTTCACCGCGTCGTTCTTCTCGCAGAGGGAAACGAACTCCCGGCCGAGCTCGTCCGCCGTCTCTCCGTCGATGTAGAAATAGTCGTTCATGCCGGTCATCTTCTCCTTGCATTCCTCCCGGCAGCAGGGGGTGGACAGGGGGATGTGGCAGAGCACGATCAGGGGGATCCCCTCCCGGCAGAGGTCGTGAAGGGCGTCGAGGTCATCCCGGGACACCATCTTTCGGCTGTCGTCCACGGCGGCGATGCGGAAGCCGTCGAAATCCAGCGTCTTCACGCCGGGGGTCCAGAGGCTGCCGAAGGTCTGGTCCTCGTGGTTGCCGGGAACGCAGAGGAGCTTTCCGCCGTATTCCCCCAGCCGCTTCGTCAGATACCGCTCTCCTGCCGGGTGGGAGTATTCCAGATTGTCGCCGGAAAGCAGCAGCGCCTCCGGCCGCAGCTCCTCCGCGAGGGCGAGCTGCTTTTCAAAGGCCTCCAGGGTGGTGATCCGCTGTTCATCGCCGTAGGGCTCGCCGTTGGCCCGGGCAAAGCGCTCCTTGAAGGTCTTCCACATCTCCTCCTGCTTTTCCGCCTTTTCCCGCTCTTCATCCGTGCCGGCTTCGTCGCAGACGTTGACGTGGGTGTCCGTGACGTGCATGAAAAGATGCTCGCCCCGGACCCCGGGAATCACCAGCCGATTCCTTCGGAACCAGAAGAAACCGTCGTCCATCATCATAATTCAATCACCTTCCGATGTTATTCATTCGCGCCCAGTGCGCCGCCGCGCTCATACCCTGAGTATAGCCGTGCGCCGCCCCGTTTTCAAGGGCATATCGGCCCCGCCCCGCAGGATGCGGAGCAGGGCCGGGCGCAGGGCAGGAAGGAAGGGCGAAATCACCATCTGCAGAAGCTGCCGATCCCGGATTTTTTCAAAATTACAGTTGGTTTTTCTCCGATCATCTGCTATACTGCATACAAAGGAACCACTATATTTTGCAGGGAGATGACGATTATGAACATGGACCTCTGGATCCGGGAGCAGATCGCAACGCAGAACAAAAAAGCCATGCCCCTTTTGTCCTATCCGGCAGTGCAGCAGCTGTTCATCACGGTGGACAAGCTCGTCAATTCTTCGAGTGAAATGGCCCTGGGCGTCCGACTGATCGCAGACAGGTACAACATGCCCTTCGCGACCACCTATATGGATCTGTCCGTGGAGGCCGAGGCATTCGGCGCGACCTGCACCTACCACGCCGACGATATCCCCACCATCACGGGACAGCTCGTTTCCTCTCTGGAGGAGGCCGAGGCGCTGCAGATCCCGGAGCTGGGCGCGGGCCGCACGGGAAAGGTTCTCCGTGCGCTGGGCAAGACCCTCACCCTGGTGACCGACCGGCCCGTCTTCGCCAACTGCACCGGCCCCTTCTCCATGGCGGGCCGCCTGATGGACGTGAACGAGATCCTGCTCCTGACCTATGAGGAGCCCGAGCTCGTCCATGCCGTCCTGGAAAAATGCACGGAGTTCCTTCTGAAATACATCAAGGCCATGAAGCTGATCGGCGCCAACGGCGTCATCATGGCGGAGCCCCTCGCGGGCCTGATGTCCCCGGGCCCCATGCAGGAGTTTTCCTCAAAGTACGTGCGCCGGATCATCGACGAGCTGCAGGACAGGGATTTTGTCTTCTGCTACCACAACTGCTCCAACGCCATCGAGAAGAAGGTGGACGCGGTGATCGCCACCGGGGCGAGGATGTTCCACTTCGGCGACAAGGCCGATATGTGGGAGCTGCTCAACACCCTGCCGAAGGACGTGATCGTGATGGGCAACATCAGCCCCTCCGCGGTCTTCATGTGCGACAGCACCGACAAGATGGCGCTGGACACCCAGGCCCTCCTGCGCAAGTGCATGGTCTTCGAGAACTTCATGATCTCCTCCGGCTGCGATATTCCCGCCGCCACGCCGCTGGAAAACGTCGATAAGTTCTTTGAGGTCATCAATCTCGGCTATCACAAGGCCAGACTGTGGGGGCAGGTTCACCGGGAGTATCTGATCCCCTCCGTCTGAGCGTCACGAACGAAGAACCACAAATGAAGGCCGGCGCGGTCCAACGGAACGGGACCGCGCCGGTTTTATTGTGCGCCCGGCGAGCGCACGTTCTATAGGGTGAAAGTCCCGAACGCGCCCGGCAGTGGGAAGCGTTAGCCGAAGGCAAGGGTGTCCCCGGCGACGGGGAATCTGAAGGAAGCCGGATTGCGGAGGTGGAAAGGTCCGACGCAGGGCAAAGCTCTGGCCCTGTGTCAATGGGGACTGTGTCAATGGGGACGGTTCTAATTGACACATTTCCGCATATATCCTCACAACCCATCGGAGGCGGCCACATGGCCACCTACGAAACAACTTACCCCCCGTACCCCAGCAGCACCAGCACCAGCCCGTACACCGCACTCGCTACGGTGCCGGAGACGATCACCGGCCCCGCGATGGTGAACATCTTCACCATCGTCCCCGTGATGAGCCCCTCTGCCTGAGGCAAGTAAAACACAAAGATTTCCAATCATTCCCATGATCAGCCCTCTGCTTGAGCAAAGACAAATCTTAGGAACCAGGATTTGAGATCTGCGTTTCCCGGTCATTACCACTTGACACTACCGGTTATACTGTGGTAAGCTGATAACTGCTAGATTAGCTAATAGCGATGGCTAAAGGAGGGATCCCCATGACACAGGTCAATATGTTTGAGGCAAAAACGGATTTGTCCAAACTCGTCCGTTTGTTGGAGACGCGAGAAGAAGATGTGATTTATCTGGCACGGAACAATAAGATCGTCGCGGAGATCACGCTGCATCAGGAGGTGCCCGTTGCTAGACGGATCGGCGTTGCCAAAGGAAAGTTCAGGGTCCCCGATGACTTTGACCGTTGGGATAAAGAAGTGGAAGCCATGTTCGGAGGCGAAGTATGAAGCTCCTTTTGGATACGCACATTCTGCTGTGGGCTTTGGCCGATGATCCCCGTCTCCCCGTCAAAGCCCGAAAAATGATCGTGAATCCGGATAATGAAATCTATTACAGCATTGTTTCTCCCTGGGAGGTAGAGATCAAGCGCGGCGCCCACCCGAAGGAAATGCCCATCGGCGCACAGGAGCTGGTCCGGTTCTGCATCGAATCCGGGTTTCAGCGTCTGCCCGTCCGGGAGGAGCATATCTTTCTTTTGCGGACGCTTCACCGCCCGGAAACAGCACCGCCTCACCACGATCCCTTTGACCGCATCATGGTTTGCCAATGTATGGCCGATAATCTCGTCTTCCTCACCCACGATTCCCTGATCGCAGGCTATGACGAGCCCTGCGTTTTTGCGGTATGAAGACCCTGTACGTATCGGACCTGGACGGGACTCTGCTCCGATCCGATCAGAAGACTTCGGAATACACGAACGAGACGATCAACGCTCTTGTGAGGGACGGCATGCTGTTTTCCTACGCGACGGCCCGATCCTGGCATACGGCGCATAAGGTCACGGGCGGGCTGACCGCCGCATTTCCGTTGATCGTATACAACGGCGCGTTTATTCGGGACAACGCCAGCGGAAAGCTGCTGGCGGAGAACTTCTTTGAGAAGGCTTCCGCGGTGAAGATGATCCGCGAGCTGATCGCCGGAGGCATTCAACCCATCGTGTACTCTTTCATGGATGGGAAAGAGAAATTCTCCTATCTCAAGGATGGGGTAAACACAGCGACATGGAATTTCATCTTATCCAGAACAGGAGACAGCCGGGAACGCCCGGCAGCGGACGCGGAAGAACTGCTGCGGGGAGAGATTTTCTACCTCACTTGCATCGATGACCCGGAAAAGCTGTATCCCTTTTTTGAAAACTATGCGAAGGAGCATCATTGCGTTTATCAGCGCGAAGTATATTCCAAAGATCAATGGCTTGAGATCATGCCCGGGAATGCGTCAAAATCAAACGCGTGTTTGCAGTTAAAGGAATTGCTTGGTTGTGATCGTCTCGTGGTATTCGGAGACGGCATCAACGATCTGGATATGTTCCGCATCGCGGATGAGGCCTATGCCGTGGAAAACGCCGTCCCCGAATTGAAAAGAGCCGCAACCGCGGTGATCGGCTCAAACGATGACGACGGTGTGGCAAAGTGGCTTCGCGCAAACTGCAAATTCGCTCCGGCGGAATGAATAGCACCCCATTTGTTAGACAGCATGGTATACTACTAACAAATGGGGTGTTGTTTTATGCCAAAGGGAATACCGCGCCAGTCAGCGGGGACGGTTCTCGCTGACTCCTTTACGCTTTCTGAACGACGTTCCGGTTGATGCCGGTGAGGCGTTCGATTTGCCGCACGGTCAATCCGGCGCCTTTCAGCGCCTTTAGCGCCGCGCTGCGGTCTGCCCTGTCCATTTGCTGCAGCGACGTCCCGCTGGAGACGCCAAGCAGTTTTTTCATGGTTTCCTTCGCCCAATCGTCGTTTCGGCGGATGGGCTCATATTCCATACAGGTCTCCTCGCTGTCTGAGGACAGGAATGCCAAATACGCCTCCCGGCCGCCGATCAGTTCCCGCAGGAGGGAGGTGTCCACGAAGGAGGCCGGATCGTCATGTCAGTGGGGACGGTTCTTATTGACACATTTCCGCATATATCCTCAAACCTGTCGGAGGCGGCCGGGCGGCCGCCTCCGAAAACTTATCCCCCGCTCCCCAGCAGCACCAGCACCAGCCCGTACAGCGCACTCGCCACGGTGCCGGAGACGATCACCGGCCCGGCGATGGTGAACATCTTCACCATTGTCCCCGTGATCAGCCCCTCTGCTTGAGTCAAATAAGACACACTTTTTTTCAGTGGATGATCGTGTTATACTGATTACAGACCTTTCAAGAAGGGTGGAGCAGTGCATGAAGGTTTATACGATCATCGGCGGCGTCAACGGCACGGGAAAAAGCAGTTTGACCGGCGTTCTGCGGACGCAGCTCAAGAACCTGGGCAGGATTATCGACGTGGACAAGATCACCGCTGAATATGGCCTGACACCCATAGAGGGTGGGCGGGAGGCCCTGCGCCGCATCCGGGAATGCCTGGATAAAAACGTCTGCTTCACTCAGGAGACCACCCTCAGCGGGCACCGGACGGAAAAGACAGCGGCGGAAGCCCGTGAAAAGGGCTATTCCGTTCGCTTGTTCTATGTCGGCCTGGACAGCCCGGAGGAGTGTCTGGCCCGGATCGAAAACCGGGTGCGGCACGGCGGACACGACATCCCGGAGCCGGACGTACTGCGCCGCTTCGCGGGCCGCTGGGAAGCCCTGGCAAAGGTGCTGCCCTACTGTGACGAGGCACGCTTCTTTGATAACGACAACGGCTTTGCGGAGGTGGCGGAATACCTCAACGGCGAGCTGGTCCTGAAAGGCGATCGCCGTCCGGCCTGGATACTGGAATTGGCGGAATACCTGGGGAGGTAAAGTATGCTGAAGAGGACTGTCCCCATTGACGCAATCGTCTCAATTGCTGAAAACAAGAGTATATCAATCATTGGAATTGACGGATTGGGCGGAGCAGGGAAAAGCACGATTTCGGAAATGGTGTGTTCTGAGCTCAGAAGAAACGGAATCCATACCATACTGCTGCATATAGATGACTTTATTCACACCAGACAAATCAGGTATAATTCAGAATACCTGGAATGGCGGTGTTATTATGATCTTCAATGGAGATATGACTATTTTCTTCAGATCGTCAAAAGACTAAAGGCGGCTTACGATAACTCCGTTGAAGTTGAACGATACGACAAAGACAACGATAACTATTATACGGAAACATATACTATAACAGGTAAAACGACTGTAGTTGTGGAAGGCATATTTCTTCAAAGGAAAGAGCTTCAGGGGATTTTTGATTATATGGTATATATTGATGTTCCTGAAGACGTGAGATTGAGCAGAGTTTTACAGCGCGATACATATATTGGCAATGAGCGGCAGATAATTGATAAGTATAAAACCAGATATTTCCCAGCAGAACGTCATTATTTCAGTATATATCAACCTGATCAATCAGCAGACTGTGTGATCGGTGAATAGAACGATGATTGAATGGCTCTTCTTTGATCTTGGCAACACTTTGTATGACGAAACCCATTCTGAATATGAAAGAGTAGTTTCGCTGATCAAAGCAAGCAAGCAGAACATTGATCCATCCGATTTCATTGCTCAAATGAGACTTGGGGCTTCTGTCTATGCACCCTCGCCCTTTGCTTATGCGAGAAATCATTTCGGCATCGAGGAAAACTACCCTTATTCAGGCGAGAAGGAAGTTCTGTTTGATGGTGTGGCTGTTGTTCTGAAACAGCTTTCAGCCTATTACAGACTCGGAATATTGGCAAATCAACCGTCAAGTACACTTGAACGATTGAAGCGAGACGGCATATATCATTATTTTGAGCTATGCTTGCTATCTGAAACCGAAAACCTCTCCAAGCCGGATTTGGTGTTTTTCGACTATGCAATTCAAAAAGCGGAATGCCGACCGGATAGAATCGTAATGATCGGCGACAGATTGGATAATGACATTATGCCTGCGAAAAAGGCCGGAATGAAAACCGTACGTATTAAGCAGGGCCTTTATTCTGTTCAACATCCTATAAGCGATGCGTATTGTCCTGATTGGGAGATCCAGTCTGTTCAGAAGTTATTCTCGCTATTCTAACCTGGGCCTGTGGAGACTGTTCCAGCTGATTCCTTTCGGCGTACATCCCAAAACCCTTCGGAGGCGGCCGGGCGGCCGCCTCCGAAAACTTATCCCCCGCTCCCCAGCAGCACCAGCACCAGCCCGTACAGCGCACTCGCCACGGTGCCGGAGACGATCACCGGCCCGGCGATGGTGAACATCTTCACCATCGTGCCGGTAATCAGCCCCTCTGCTTGAGTCAAGGAAAACACAGATAGAACCAATATCTGGAAATCTGCCTCTCGTATGGGAACCAAAAGATTTTTTACCCATTTACCGGCACTGTGATGGAAACGGACAACTCTCCCCCCAATGCGGCGGCGATGCGCTCCAGGGTGGCGACGGAGGGGTTTGCCACGCCCCGTTCGATTTTCGAGATGTCAGACTGGTCAATGCCCGTCCGCTCAGCCAATTCCTTTTGGGACAGACCTGCCTGCGCCCGTGCGGCAGCTACCGCCTTTGCCGAAGCCCCATGGTATGCGCCTGTTTCCACGCGTACCGTTTCCCCGTCCTCATAGACGGTTTCCGCCTCAATATCCAGCTCGTCATTCCAGACGATGCCATAGGCGCCCATCAGCTTCCCGGATAGAAACAGCTCCCGGTCCTCCAGGGCTTTCAGCTGCGGATATTTCGAAAAAAGGCAGCGCATGTCATAGCGTTTGACCTTGCCGTCCTGAAAGGTCACAGCCAGCGCCGTTCCATCAAGAAATTTCAGGTCAATTGCTTTGTGGAACACCCGGTTCACCTCCTGAGAATCCTACACCACCCGAAATCACTTGAGCGGCGGCAGCTTGATATATTTCTCCGTCTCCCACATTTCCAGAAGCTCTTTCTGGTATTTCATCACAAATTCTTTCACCAACGCCTGGGCCTTTGGCGGGAACTCTCCCTCCATCAATTCTCCGGTTGCTACCAGAAACGGTGCGTCAAAATCCTGTGTGATCGCGTGGATATGCGGCGGATTATGTTCCTTATTACGCAGATACATGACGATGATGATCCCGTAGAAATAGCTGATGGTCGGCATAGCGTATTCCTCCTTGTTTTCTTCAGTATAGGGGATATATCCCCTTTTGTCAATGACCAACAGCCATCCGGTTGAAACACTTCACCGTTTTTTCGCAAACCGGCTGCTTCCATTGACTGCTGTATTCGGGTGTGTTATCTTTTACACGAAAGGAGGACCCTGTGCAAAGAGTGGCATCATCGGTTTTGAAGGAACCAAGAAAGCATACGAGCTGTCGCAAATCATGCGCCTTTCTGTATGTTTTTCTTGGTATTTTGTTATTCAAGCTCTCTTTGCACTTCCCGTAAAACGGTTTTGACTCAGAATACTATTGTGAACAAAACTCATTTGCGGAGGTTCTTATGAACAACAGAGGATATAAGGTTTTACCTGCGAATCCAAAGCAGCTTGAGGGGATTGCAGCTTTTTGCAAATTAAACGAGAAGAAAAAGCAGGAAAATGTGATTATCTTTATTGCAGAAGATGCTTGCGGAACGCCAGTCGGAAGAATCGTTATCATTGAAAGAAGCATTCCTTCACCGCTGAACGGAAAACGCTGGTATGTTTACGATCTCTTTGTGAGCTCGGCGCACAGGAGAAAAGGAATCGCAACCGCACTTGTCTTGAAAACCATGGAAGAAGCAGAAAAAGCGTGCGTCATATTTATTTATGGGTCCGCAAACGCTTCGGTTGAAGCAAGTTACTTCTGGCTGAAACAAGGGTTTTCTATGAACGCATACGGCAGGAAGCAGGATGATCCGGCTATGCCCCTTTTCTACGGGAATTATTTCCATATGTTCAGCCACTGCATTAGGAGAAAACCACTGTTGGATCGCCAGCGGAATGACTCGGTTAAGGCACTTTCAAATGAGAAAACCCAAAGGCTAATTGACGAGTATATGACCGATTCAGAAAAGAAAGTCTATTATATGAGCAAAGGTGATACGCTTTCCGGATTTGCAATTTGCGGGAAGCATGGGGAGATTATGGGTGCAATCATCGCATTTCCCGACAGCATGCAGGCACCGCTGGAAAGCATACGGTTGTTTGTCGATGTATTTGTAATGGAGGAATACAGAAAGAAGGGAGTCGGCAGAGAGCTAATATGCGAGGTTTGTCACTTTGCAAAAGAGATCGGAGCGATTCAATTAACAAACTTCTCACAAACTGCGGAATATATCGGATTCTGGTATGAAATCGGGTTCGATGTTTTCTTTTGGGATGTCAACCCGAATACCGGTGAGTACAGCACAACGGCAATGCTGAGAATCGAGTAAAAACATACTTCGCCGCGTTTTTCTCACAAACCCATCGGAGGCGGCCGGGCGGCCGCCTCCGAAAACTTATCCCCCGCTCCCCAGCAGCACCAGCACCAGCCCGTACAGCGTACTCGCCACGGTGCCGGAGACGATCACCGGCCCGGCGATGGTGAACATCTTCACCATCGTCCCCGTGATGAGCCCTTCCGAACGGTACTCCACGGCGGGCGCCGCCACGGCGTTGGAGAAGCCCGTGATGGGTACCAGGGTCCCCGCCCCGCCGAACTTCGCCAGCCGGTCGTAGACGCCCAGGCCCGTGAGCAGGGCGCCGAGGAAGATCAGTGTGACGCTGACGGCCGTCCCCGCCGCTTCCTCCGTGAGGCCGAAGTCCAGCCAGAGGAAGCGGAGCAGCTGGCCCAGCAGGCAGATCAGTCCGCCGGAGAGGAAGGCCCGCAGCATGTCCCGCAGCAGGGGCGAGGCGGGGGAGAACTCCCGCACGTAGGCCCGGTATTCCTGGTTTGTCATCGTGACCAAAATAACACCTCCCGGATGTAGGTTCTGCATCCGGGAGGCGACTATTCGGCTGGATATCTATACCAAGGCGGTCACAGCTCCACTTCGCAGCAGACCCGCTCGTCCAGGCAGGAGCCGCCGACGTAAACCAAATATCTGCCGGGTTCGACGACCTTCTTTCCTGCCGTTTCCATGTAGATCTCCAGGTCGCCGGGCGCCACGGAAAATTCGGCCCTTCGACTCTCCCCCGGAGCAAGCTCGTGCAGACGCTCAAAACCGATGAGCCGCCGAAGGGGATGTACCGTCTCCGAGGGGGAGAGCCGCCGGATATACAGCTGTGCCACCTCGTCGCCCGCGGCCCTGCCGCTGTTTCGAACGAGCACGGACACGTTCAGCGCGCCGCCGTCCCCTTTTTCGACGCGCAGGTCGCCGTATTCAAAGGACGTGTAGGAGAGACCGTAGCCGAAGGGATACAGCACCGGCCCGGAGAAATAGCGGTATGTCCGTGGATGCCGGATCAGATCGTAATCCTCCATGGGCGGCAGGTCCGCGTCGCTTTTGTACCAGGTCATGGGGAGCCGCCCCGCGGGATTCGCTTCGCCGAAGATGGCTGCGGCCAGGCCGTTGCCCAGATCCTGGGAACCGGTGGCGTTCATCAGAATAGCAGGGACGTGCTCCTGCATCCAGTTGATGGCGTAGGGATAATTGGTAATGAGAACAACAACTGTGTTGGGATTTGAATCATATACGGCCTCCACCAGCTTTTCCTGGAGGGGGATCATTTCGATGGTGCTGCGGTCGATCTCCTCCTTGGCGTTGACGACGGGATTGCAGCCCACCGCTACGATCACCTTTTTCGCCTTCTTCGCCAGCGCCCTGGCCCGTTCGATGCCGTCGGAGACCGTTTCTGCGGTGACGGTGACGGCTTCCTTTCGGGACCCCGCCCAGGCGGAAGCGCTGTTGCCCCCCTCCTTTGTGTTGGAAGCGGCTTCCAGCCGGACCAGGGGGTCGGTGCGCAGTCTGCCGTCTTCCAGATAGACGTTCCGGTTGCCGAAGCAGTACAGCTTGATGCCGCCCTCCTCGTCGTTCCAGTATTCCGTAAGCTCCACGCTGTTCGCGTTCCTGGGCTCCGGGGTGCGCACAGCGTCCGCCGTGCCGATGGTGAAGCTGTCGTAGACGTACCAGGCATAGGGATCGTCGGAGGCGAGGGAGATCGTTCCGTCCTCCCCCACGGTGAGGAACTTCCGGTAGGCGGGGGCATAGAGGAAGTTGCTGCCGCAGCCCCAGTTCGTCTGTTCAAAGACGACGGCGTCTTCCGCCCGCTCCACCGTGATCAGCTCCGCCGCCTCGGCGTCCATGGGAGAGCGGCTGGCCCCCAGGTATTTGTCCCCGACCTTGAAGCGCACCAGATTCAGGCCGCTGTCATAGGGGACGGTCCGGCGCAGCTTCTTTTCCAGACCGGCCTTCAGCGTCACCTGATAGGTGGGCTTGCCGCCGTACCAGTCCATATACCAGCGGTCCGCCACGTGGCCGATGAGGGCGACGTCGTCGTCCCGGCCGAAGGGGAGGAAGCCACCTTCGTTTTTCAGCAGGACGTTGGATTCCTTGCTCATCTGCAGGGATACGCGCTTGGCTTCGTCCGTCCCCACGTCCGCCATGTCCAGCTCCGCGTAGGGGTCCTCCGGGTCGAAGGCGCCCTGCCGCAGCAGCTCCGTCACCGTGCAGAGGATGGCCTTGTCCAGCTCCTCCTCCGTGACGAGGCCGCGCTGCAGGGCCTCCCCGGCGGCCTTCGTCACCGCGAAGGGATCGTCCAGCATGGCGTCCACCCCGGCCTTCACGGCCTCCGCCAGGGTCTCGGCATGGGTCTCATAGTAACGGTGGAAGCTCACGGTCTGCAGGAAGTCGCCGCCGTCGGTCATGGCGTAGCGGATGCCCCAGCGGTCTTTCAGGATGTCCCGGACCTCGCGGTTCAGCATGGCGGGGATATGGTTGATCTCGTTGTATGCGGTCATGACCCCCTCCGCGTGCCCCTCCTGCGCGCAGTAGCGGTAAGGTTCCAGCTCGTAGTCGTATTTGACCTTGTCGCTGACGTCAAAGCTGTCGTAGCAGCGCCGCCATTCCTGGTTGTTGGCGTAAAAATGCTTCAGCACCGCGGCGGTGCGCACCCGGTCGCCCCGCTCTCCGGGAGCCAGAGGCGAACCGTCGTAATTGTGCTCGTCCTGCATGCCCAGAATGAACTGGGAGGCCATTTTCCCGGTGAGGTAGGGGTCCTCTCCGTAGCCCTCCTCATTCCGGCCCCAGCGGGGGTCGCGGCAGAGATCGACGGTGGGACCCAGGCGGCCGTTGCCCCCCTTGCTCACCGCGTTTGCGAAGGCACGGGACTCCTTTCCGGTCACGTCCCCGGCCTTCCGGATCAGTTCCCGGTCAAAGGTGGCGGCCATTCCGATGGGCTGGGTGAAGGAGGTGGTGGGGGTGGGGGGATAGGCTTCCCGCTGCCCGGCCCTGGCCTGCACGCCGTGGGCCCCTTCGCCGCCGCAGGTGGAGGCCGCAATCCCCAGCCGCCGGTTCCGGATCCCCACGGAGAAGCAGCTCAGCTTCTCCTCCGTCGTCATTTGGGAGACGAGCCACCGCGCGCGCTCCGCCACCGGCAGGCTCGTGTCATACAAAGGTGAATTCCTGTCCATGTTCGCTCCTTTCCGCAAGGCTTCCGTCTGAGCCCGGTCTTCTGCGGCCTTCTCTGTGAAAGAAAAAGCCGAGGTCGAGGCGCACTTCATGCCTTCCGATATCGTCGTTCGTATAGCAGCAGGTGTCCAGGCCGATCAGCTCGAAGCCCTGGCGGAGATAAAAGCCGATGGCACCGACGTTGCAGCTCTGGGTTTCCAGGATCACGGCCCGCCGCTTCTGCGTCAGGGCGATCTCCTTGGCTTTGTCCATCAGCCGCTTTCCCAGTCCCTTGCCCCGCAGCTCCTCCGAAACCCACAGCTCCGTCACGATCAGCCGGTTGGACCATTCCTCAGGGCATACCTCGATGCAGGCGCGAAGCTCTCCGCCGCCGCCCACGACGCCGTAGGCCTCCGCATTCTCCCAGTGGGGCTGGTAGAGAGCGTCGGGGAAATCGTATTCCTCCGGCGTGTGGACGATCTCCCGTTCCGCTTTCTTCCGCACCAGGGAAACCGTACACCCTTCCCCGTCCAGGGGACGGATGACCACGTCGTAATAGCTGTCGCTCCTGGTGACCAGGGGAACGACCGTGCCTGCCCACTGCGCTTTCGGCAGCGGAACGATCTCAAAATCAGTCATCGACCTTGCTCCTTCCATCCCTGCGTATGCCGCTGCGGACGCAGACCGTCCCGCCGCAGTCCGGGCTGCGCAGGACGATCATCTCCGCAGGAAATGCCGTGCCTCTCCGTCTTTTCGGCTCTCTGAGCTATAGTCTACTATGGACCGCGGGATAATTCAATATAACGACCGCCTCCCGGATGCTTGCCCGCATCCGGGAGGCGATTGGCTCATTCCTTATTGACGCTGACGTTGTTGAGGCCGTTTTCCTCGAACTCCTCCATATATTCGTCGATCCTGCGGCTCAGCTCCCCGTCGTTCGTGTTGTCGATGGGGGCGAAGTCCATGTCCCGCCGGGCCAGCTCCTCCGCCAGGATATCGTAGAACACGGCGTCCTCATAATCCATGATGGCCTCCTGGATGCCGCCGTCCTCAAAGCTGGCTGAGGGGATCACCTCCCCGTCCATCATTTCAAAAAGGGAATACATCCCCGTTTTCAGGCAGTAGGAGAAGCACTTGGATTCCACGTCGTCGTAGTCCTTGATGCGCTGGCTGCCCCGCAGGGAGTTCATTACCCAGTTGCCCACGTAGACCAGATCCAGCAGCCGCCGGAATTCCTTGTCCGAAAGCTCCATCGTCATTCAGATGCCACCACCCTTCCGGCCGCCCCGCCCATTTTTCCCGGCGGGGACACGCCCCGGATTTTTGTGGACATATTATAGCCTCTCGTTTCCGAAATATCTACCGTTTTATCGCGGAATTTTCAACGAATTTCCGGGCGGTTTTCGGGCATTCTTCCCCGTCGTGAATTGCCTCTTGATGCAGAAGGCGTTTTCATGTATACTACTTATTCGTAATGATCTGGAAAGGACAGACTGCATGGATCAAAGACCGATCGGCGTATTCGATTCCGGGCTGGGCGGCCTGACGGCGGTCCGGCGGCTGCGGCAGCTGCTGCCGGAGGAGGATATCGTATTCCTGGGGGATACGGGGCGGGTGCCCTACGGGGGGCGGAGCCCCGGGACGATCCGGCGCTTTGCGGAAGAAAACGTGAGCTTCCTCCTGGAACGGAGGGTGAAGGCTGCGGTGGCCGCCTGCGGCACCATCAGCAGCATCGCCCCGGAGAAGCTGCTGGGCCGGGGGATCCCCATTTGCGGCGTGGTGGAGCCCGCCGTGGAGAAGGCCCTGGCGCTGACGGAGGGCCGGGTGGCCGTGATCGGTACCGAGGGCTCCATCCGGGCGGGGGCCTACGAGCGGCTCCTGAAAAGCCGAAGCCCGGAGTGCCGGGTGCTGGCAAGGGCCTGTCCCCTCCTGGTGCCCCTCATCGAGGCGGGGCATACGGAGCCGGAGGACCCGGCGCTGACGAAGGCCGTAAAAACGTCCCTGGAGGAGATACGGGCCTTCGGTGCGGATACTCTGATCCTGGGCTGCACCCACTACCCCCTGATCGCCGGGGCCATCCGGCGCTGCCTCGGGAGCGGGATCCGGCTGGTGGACGCTGCGGCGGAGGCCGCCGAAAAACTGACGACTGTGCTTTCCGGCCGGGACGCTCTGGCCCGGAGAGACCGGCCCGGCGAGCTGCATATCTGGGTCACGGGGAGCGCGGGACGCTTCGCCGCCCTGGCCGGACGCTTCCTTTCCGGCCCGGAGACCCTTTGCATCCGGCATACGCCGCCGGGAAGACTGGAGAACGAAGAATGAAAGACGTCATCATATCTATCCGGGGCACGCAGCGCTCCTTCCATCCCGGGGAAGAGGATCAGGGTCCCGAATCCGTGGAGCTCGTGACCGACGGGCGCTACGAATACGGCGATTCCGCCAGCTGGTTCACCTACCTGGAGAGCGAGATCACCGGCATGGAAGGCACCGTCACCACCTTCCGGGTGGAGCCCGGCCTGGTGACCCTCATCCGGGAGGGGGCCGTCAACAGCCAGATGCTGTTTCAGAAGGGGCGCAAGCACGTATTCCTATACGACACCCCCTTCGGCGCCATGACCATGGGAGTGGATACCCAGCAGCTGCGTACCGAGACCGGGGAGCACGGAGGCAGGCTGGACATCGTGTACAGCGTGGACGTGGACAACGTGCCCCTGGGGAAAAACACCTTCCGGATCGACTGGAAGGAAATCGGGGAAGAAGGAGAGAACAGGCAATGAACATGATCGAAGCGGCAAA
Source organism: Oscillospiraceae bacterium (assembly GCA_017524845.1). Lineage (GTDB taxonomy): Bacteria > Bacillota > Clostridia > Oscillospirales > Oscillospiraceae > UBA1774. Next base: position 18,239 of record JAFXUU010000049.1, on the reverse strand, counting down.
GACCCAGATCGACGCGCTGGTGCGCGGGGCCTATGCCTCCGCCGCCGAAAAGGGGCTGCTGCCCTCCGGCGCGGAGCTGAAGGGAACCACCGAGATCCCCAAGGACCCCGGCCACGGCGACTACGCCTGTTCCTATGCCATGAGCGCGGCCAAGGCCATGCGCATGCCGCCCAGGAAGATCGCGGAGACCCTGGCCTCCGAGATGGACCTTTCCGACAGCTGGTTCTCCTCCGTGGAGGTGGCCGGCGCCGGCTTCCTGAATTTCCGCCTGGGCAGCGCCTGGTTCGCCCAGGTGCTGAAGACCGTCGAGGCCGAAGGCGCGAATTACGGCAGCGTGGCCGAAGGCCGGGGACGGAAGATCATGGTGGAGTTCGTCTCCGCCAACCCCACCGGCACCATGACCATCGGCAACGCCCGGGGCGGCGTGCTGGGGGACGCCATGGCCTCCATCCTGGAGAAAGCGGGCTGGAACGTCTGGCGGGAGTTCTACGTCAACGACGCCGGCAATCAGGTGGAGCTCTTCGCCCGCAGCGTGGAGGCCCGGTATATCCAGCTCCTCCGGGGGGAGGACGCCTGTGAGTTCCCCGAGGACGGCTATCACGGAGACGATATCCGGGAGATCGCCCGCCTGTTCCGGGAGAAGTATGGGGACGGCTGGCTGGAAGAGGCACCGGAGAAGCGTCGGCAGGAGATGCAGACCTTCGGCATCGAATACAACATCGCCAGGATGCGCCGGGACCTGGAACGCTACGGTATCGTGTACGACCAGTGGTTCCGGGAATCCTCCCTCCACGAGAGCGGCTATGTGAAGGAGACCGTGGATCTGCTGGAGAAGCAGGGCTACACCTATGAAAAGGACGGGGCCCTCTGGTTCAGGCTCACGGACCTGGGGGCGGAGAAGGACGAGGTCCTGCGCCGTTCCAACGGCTTTTACACCTATTTCGCCGTGGACATGGCCTACCACCGCAACAAGTTCATCGAGCGGGGCTTCGACAGCGTCATCAACGTCTGGGGGGCGGACCATCACGGCCACGCCATCCGCTTCGCCAAGAGCCTGCCCGCCCTGGGTATCGACCCCGGCAGGCTCCACTTCCTGCTGATGCAGCTGGTGAACCTTATGCGGGACGGGGAGACCGTGCGCATCTCCAAGCGCACCGGCCGGGCCATCGCCCTGGCGGACCTGCTGGACGAGATCCCCCGGGACGCAGTCCGCTTCTTCTTCAACGCCAAGCCGGACACCCACCTGGATTTCGATATGGACCTGGCCATCCGCAGGGACAGCGAAAACCCGGTGTACTACGTGCAGTATGCCCACGCCCGCATCTGCTCCCTCGTCGCGGCCCTGGCCGCCGAGGGGCATCCGGTGCCCTCCGCCGCGTCGGTGGACTTCTCCCTCCTGGAGGGAGAGACGGAGCAGGCCCTCATCAAGCAGCTGAGCCTCCTGCCCGAGGAGGTGCGTCTGGCCGCCCTGAACTACGATCCCAGCCGCATCAATCGCTACCTCACGGAGCTGGCGGGACGCTTCCACCGCTTCTATACCGCCTGCCGCATCAAGGGCGCGGAGCCCGGCGTGCTGGAGGCGCGGCTGAAGCTGGCCGACAGCGTCCGCGCCGTGCTGGCCATCGCCCTGGGCATCATCGGCGTCTCCGCCCCGGAGAAAATGTGATCCGAAGCTTTCACGAAAATAACGACAGTCCCGGCGGCCTGATTTGCGCCGACCTTCGCCGGCGTCCCAGGCGGGCGTAAGATCCAAAGGTCAACGGGACGGCATTCAGGAAAAGAAGAGTCGTGTGAAGATCCCCGCGCACAGGAACGCCGTGAGGTCGGCGGCCAGTGCCGCGGGGATCGCGTGTCTTGTGCGCCGGACGCCTGCCGCGCCGAAATAGACGGAGACCACGTAAAAGGTGGTCTCCGTGCCGCCCAGAAGCACCGCCGCCGTCCGCCCCGCGAGGGAGTCCGCGCCGCAGCGCTCCATGAGCTCCGCGCCTGCAGCCAGGGCCGCGCTGCCGCTGAGGGGACGCAGGAGCAGCAGAGCGCCGATCTCCGGGGGCAGGCCCAGCTTCCCCAGAAGGGGGGCCAACAGGGCCGTGAAGGCCTCCAGCGCTCCGGAGGCCCGGAGCATCCACACCGCCGTCAGGGTGGCCCCCAGGGGCGGGAAGATGCGGTACAGGACGCCCAGCCCTTCCCGGAAGCCCTCCGTCAGACTCTCGTAAAGGCCGCCTCCCCGGAGCAGCACCGGCAGGGCAGCCAGGAGCAGCAGGAGCGGCAGGAGAAGCCCCTTCAACGGCCCGGCCTCCGCAGCAGCCGTTCCGCCGCAAGACCCGCCGCGGCGGAGCAGAGGCTCGTGAGCCACACCGCCGGAAGGATATCGAAGGGCTGTGCCGCCCCCGCCGCTCCCCGCAGGGCGCAGACTGCGGCCGGGATAAGCTGGATGGAGGCGCTGTTGAGCACCGTGAGTCGGCAGAGACTGTCCGAAGCCGTGTTCCCCCGGGCCAGGGCCTTCGCCGCCCGGATGCCCGCCGGGGTGGCGGCGTTCCCCAGGCCCAGCAGGTTGGCGCTCATGTTCTCCGCCAGAGCGGCCAGGGCAGCCGGGTCCTCCCGGGCCTCCGGGTAGAGCCGCAGCAGCAGCGGCCGCAGCAGCCGTCCCAGGACCGCCGCCGCGCCTCCTTTTTCCAGCAGCTTCAGAACGCCGGACCAGAGGCAGAGCGCCCCGCAGAGCTTCAGACAGAGCTCCGCCGCCGCTCCCGCCCCCTCCAGCGCCGCGGCGGAGACCGCCGCCGTCCGCCCGTTCAGGAGCCCGAAGACCAGGGAAACGAGGATCAGCCCCACCCAAATCAGGTCCATCATGCTTTCCCACCTCCGTTTTCAGGCTATGCCTGTCCCTCCGGTGTGAGAACGCGGAGACATAATTCGATAAATATTCGCAAATTTTCACATTTTTTGCCTTGACTATAGAGATAGCTAAGGGTATAATAGCGTAACTTTTCCGTCATGTACAACAACGTGGAGGACTCAGAAAGGTGAAGACTACCGGTATCGTCAGACAAATGGACAGCCTCGGCCGCATCGTTTTGCCCATTGAACTTCGGCGGACGCTGGACATCGCACAGAAGGATTCTCTGGAGATATACGTGGAGGGCAATCAGATCATTCTGAAGAAATATGAGCCCACCTGCGTGTTCTGTGAGAATACCGAAAACATCATTACCTTCAGGGGAAAGAACGTCTGTCCCAACTGCCTGAAGGAGCTGAAAGCAGTTAAAGACTGACCAGGAGGAGCGCCTCCCGGCGCGTACGGAGAGGGGCCGCATGTTGCCGAGAGGCAAATGCGGCTCTTTTGTTTGCATATTTTTCCGTTTATTTTGAGTATCCCCGGAGGGGGGGATGGGGCTGCCGTTTCCGGGGCGGGGACGGGACGGGCAAAAACAACCCACAGACGGAACGGGCAAAAACAGCCGACGGAGATTGCAATTCCCGACGTTTTCTGCTATGCTAATACATTGGACAGGATGGATCACGTACGGGAAAGGGAATTGCTGCGGGATGTCAGAAGGAAGATACGTCGTCGCATTGGATATGGAATGGAACCAGCCCGTGCCCTGGAAGAAGTATCCCCAGGTGCCGAAGGCCATGCTCCCCGGCGAGATCATTCAGATCGGTGCCGTGAAGCTGGACCCTGCGGGCCTGGAGGTGGATTCCCTGCGCCTCAGCGTCCGCCCCCGGTACTTCCGGCAGGTGCACTGGAAGGTGAAGAAGCTCACCCGGCTCAGCGAAGAGGAGATGATGCAGGGCATGCCCTTCCCGGAGGCGGCGGAGCGGCTGGGCGAATGGCTCCTGTCCACGGGCGCGGATTTCGATATCTTTGCCTGGGGCGGGGAGGACGAGCGCATCCTCACCGCCAACCTGGAGGCCTGGGGCCTGAATCCGTCCTGGCTGCCCGAGAACATCTACGACGCCCGGTTTATTTACGACAGCTTTCTGGGCCGGGACGGGGTGAGCACCTCCCTCACGGACGCCGCCGCCGAGCTGGGGGAGACCCTGGAGCTGGACCAGCACGACAGCCTGAACGACGCCCGCTATCTCGCCGCCATCTGCCGCAGGACGGACCTGGTCCGGGGCATGGCGGAATACGAGGAGCTGGGCCCGGCCCCCGCGCCGGGGGAACCCCTGCAGCGCCTTCGTCTGGGAGGCTTCGCCGAGCAGGCCGACATACTGAAAAACCGGGAGCTGCGGAGCTTCGTCTGTCCCGTCTGCGGGGCCGCCCTGTTCAGCCGGGAGTGGGTGCCCCAAAACAAGGACCGGCAGATCGCCCTCACCGCCTGTCCCCAGAAGCACCGGAGCCTGAGCCGCATCCACTGGAAGCCCCGGCCCGACGGGACCTACAGCGTCCTGCGCACCGTCTACGCGGCGGACGACGAGGCGGCGGACTTCTACAAGAAGCGGCTGCAGCGCTATCTCAGCGCCCAGAAGCACGCGAAAAAGGCCAAGGCTGCCGCCGAGGCCAAAGCGGCGGGGGAGAAGCCTCCGAAAACAGAATAGAGAAAACACGCCGCCCGCGGAGGGAGCTTCCTCCGCGGGCGGCGCATATTCGCTTACCTTCGGTATTCGAATTCCCAGTTGTACAGGGCGACGGTATCCCCCTCCCGCACGCCCAGGTCCTCCAGCCGGTCGAAGACGCCCGCCTCCCGGAGGCGGCGATCGAAATAGGCGCGCCCCTCGCTGTCCGAGAGGTTCACCCGGGCCAGCAGCCGCTCCAGCCAGGGCCCCTCCACGCTCCACAGGTCCGCGTCCTGCCGCCGGACGGTGAGATCCTCGGGAGAGGCGGGCAGGTCCTCCGGCTCCACGTATTCCTCCTCGAACACGGGGATGGGGGGCAGCTTCCGGAGCTCCGCGGCGGCGGCCAGAGTCAGGGCCCGCAGACCCTCCCCGGTGGCGGCGGAGATCTCATAGAGGGGAAGCCCCAGGGAAGAGATATATTCCCGAAAGCGCGCAAGGGCCTCTCCGTCGGGGGCCAGGTCCGTCTTGTTGGCGGCCACCAGCTGGGGCCGGTCCGCCAGGGGCAGGGAATACTGCCGCAGCTCCTCGTTGATGGCCTTGTAATCCTCCACGGGGTCCCGCCCCTCGCTCCCGGAGGCGTCCACCACGTGGATGAGCAGACGGCAGCGCTCGATGTGCCGCAGGAAATCGTGGCCCAGGCCCGCGCCCTCGGCGGCCCCCTCGATGATGCCGGGGATGTCCGCCATGACGAAGCTCTCCCCCTCGGCGGCCCAGACCACCCCCAGATTGGGATAGAGGGTGGTGAAATGGTAGTCCGCGATTTTGGGATGGGCCCGGGAGACGGCGGCCAGCAGGGTGCTCTTGCCCACGTTGGGGAAGCCCACCAGGCCCACGTCCGCCAGGAGCTTCAGCTCCAGCACCACCTCCCGCTTCTGCCCCTCCGTGCCTGGCTTGGCAAAGCGGGGGGCCTGCCGCGTGGGGGTGGCGAAATGCTTGTTGCCCCAGCCGCCCCGGCCGCCTCTGGCCAGGACGAAGGGCTGCCGGTCGGACATATCGTGGATCACGGCGCCGGTGGCCTTATCCCGCACCACGGTACCCAGGGGGACGCGGATGACGAGATCGGCTCCGTCCCTGCCGCTTTTCAGCGCGCCCTGTCCGTCCCCGCCGTTGGGGGCCGTATATTTGCGCTTGTAGCGGAAGTCCATGAGGGTGGACATGTTTTCGTCCCCCAGCAGCACGATGCTGCCGCCCCGGCCCCCGTCGCCCCCGTCGGGGCCGCCGGCGGCCACGTATTTTTCCCGGTGAAAGGCCACCGCCCCGTTGCCGCCCTTCCCGGCGGCTACGGTGATGGTCACTTTATCCACAAACATAGCTGCTCCTTTTCATGAAAAAGGACTGTCTCCGGCGGAGACAGTCCTTCTTTCCTTCAGGCTCACTCGGTGATCTCGGGGACCTCGTACACGGAGACCTGCTTGCGGTCCCGGCCCAGGCGCTCGTAGCGCACGATGCCGTCCTTCAGGGCGAAGAGGTTGTAGTTGCTGCCCAGCCCCACATTGGTGCCCGGATGGATCTTCGTGCCGCACTGGGTATAGAGGATGTTGCCGGCGAGGACGAACTGACCGTCGGCCCGCTTGGCGCCAAGACGCTTGGACTTGCTGTCCCGCCCGTTCTTGGTGGAGCCCATACCTTTTTTATGTGCCATGGTTCCTCCTCCTTCTCAGCCGACCGTGATGGCGTCGATCTGCACCTGAGTGTAGGGCTGACGATGGCCCTGACGCCGCCGGTAGTTCTTCTTGGCCTTGTACTTGAAAATGCGGATCTTCTTCGCCTTGCCGTTCTTGACGACCTTGGCGGTCACCGCGGCGCCGGCCACGGTGGGGGTGCCGATGATGGGATCGGCCTCGTCGTTCACCACGGCCAGGACCTGGTCAAAGGTGACGGTGTCGCCGGCCTCCGCAGGCAGCTTTTCGATGAACAGAATGTCGCCTTCCGCCACCCGATACTGCTTGCCGCCGGTCACGATGATTGCATGCTGCAAGGTGCTTATCTCCTCGTATGAAGTCTCGCTCTCGTAGGTGCGGGCGGAGCCCGTCTTGCGGGTACCCATTCGAAGCGGCTTAAAAAATATATCATCCTATGGCCCGCAAGTCAAGACTTTTTTTGCTTCCCGGCCTTCTCGCCCCGGCGGCGGAAGCGGTAGATGATCTTTCCGCCCTGCGGCTGCGCCTCCTCGTCGGGAGGGTTGGTGAAGAGTTTGATGGGGATGTTGGGATCGTCGTTGAGGTTCACCAGGATGGCGGCGCCGATGGGCAGACCGAAGAGGCCCCAGACGCCGAAGAGGCTGCTGCCCACGAACATGCAGATCAGCGTCACCAGCGGCGGCAGGCCGACCTGCTTCCCAACCACCTTGGGCTCCAGGAACTGGCGCACCACGATGATGACCACGTAGAGCAACGCCAGGCCGATCGCCTGCAGCACTTTCTTCTGGATGAGGGAGATCAGGGCCCAGGGGAGGAGGATCATGCCTGCCCCCACGATGGGGAAGATGTCGAAAATGGCGATCAGCACCGCTGCCAGGATGGGCTGCTTCACGCCGATGATCAGCAGGCCCGCCGTCAGCTCTCCGAAGGTGATGAGCATCACCAGCAGATAGCTCTTGCCGTACTGCCCCAGGATGCTTCGGAAGCTGGACACCACGTAGCCCGCGGTCTCGGTGAACTTGGCGGGCAGGTTGCGCAGGAGAAACTCCTTCATGCGGTCGTAGGAGACGGAGGTGAAAATGGTGGCGATCACGGCGATGAGGGCGGAGATCAGGAAGGAGGGGACGGAGGTGACGAGGCCGGTGAGCTTGCCCACGGCGCCCACGGAGAAGTTGGTGACCGCTCCGCTCACGGAGCTGATCACCTGGGGCAGCACCTGGTTCACCACGTCCGCCACAGCGGGATCGAAGCGGGCCGCCAGGTTCCTGGCGTCCTCATACAGGTTGCGCAGCCCCGGCTCGAGGGTCTGCGTATAGAGGGCGGGCAGCTGGCCGAAGCGTTCCGCCGCCCTGGTGACCAGATCCACCAGGAGCAGCATCGCTATTACGCCGATGAGCAGATAGAAGATCAGCACCGTGGCCACCGTGAGGGCGGTGACCAGCTTCCCGTGGCGGGGGAGCTTGCGGCGGTACAGCTTGCCCAGGGGCCGCAGCAGCCAGGACACCAGAAGCGCGATCACAAAGGGCAGCAGCAGGTTCAGCAGATAGCGAAAGAAAAAATACGCGATGGCCGCGATGATGGCCCAGTAGGCGACGTTGATGATGAATCTTCGCCGCTTGCCCGTATTGTTCAATTCTGCGCCTCCTTTCCGAAGAAATGGGGGTTGATATCAGAGCACGCCCAGATGCTCCAGAAGGATCTTCAGGCCCAGCAGGATGAGGATGACGCCGCCGGCGATCTCCGCGCCCTTGCGGTATTTCGCGCCGAAGATGCTCCCGATCTTCACGCCCCCCATGCTCAGCAGGAAGGTGACGCAGCCGATGAAGCTGACGGCGGGGACGATCCGCACCCGAAGAAAGGCGAAGGTGATGCCCACGGCCAGGGCGTCGATGCTGGTGGCCAAGGCCAGGGGCAGCATGACCTTCGGGGAGAGGGAAGCGTCCTCCGCCGAGGACTCCTCCCCCCGGCGGGCCTCCCGCAGCATGTTGAGGCCGATGCCCGCCAGCAGCACGAAGGCGATCCAGTGATCCACGCTGACGATGTATTTTTCAAATCGGGAGCCAAGAAACCAGCCGATGAGGGGCATGAGCGCCTGGAAAACGCCGAACCACAGTCCGGGGATGAGGATCTGGCGGAAGCGGAGCTTCCCCATAGCCAGCCCCTTGCATACGGCCACGGCAAAGGCGTCCATGCTCAGGCCCACGGCAAGGATAAACAGCTCCGGCAGACTCAATGCTTCGTTCCCTCCAGTACCGGGAGGCGTTTCCACACCCCGGCGTACAGTATGCTGCGCTGGATATCCGCATCCCGCAGCAGCGGCAGCCGCTCCCAGGCTTCGGCGCAGGCCGCCATGAGGTCCAGGAGGATGGCCCGCAGGTCCTCCTCCGTGGCGCCCTCCGCCATCATGGCGGAGAGAGGATTGTAAAGGCCCTTCCGCCGGTCCTTCCGCCGGTCCATCAGGGCGTCCAGCAGATAGATAAAGCGGCCCAGGTTCAGTCCCAGGGCCCGCAGCAGGGGGGCCCAACGGTCTTCCCTCCAGACGAAGAGCTCCGCCATCATGGCGCCGAAGGCGTTGGCCCCCGGGTCCGGGGAGGGCTCCCGCCGCCTTTCGATCTCTCCCAGGGCAGCCAGGTTCTCCCGAATGGCGGCCCACTGGCGGGGATTGCGTTCCGCCGCTGCGGCCGCGGGCTTTTCCAGCGCCTTTGCCGCCGCCCACTTCAGGGGACGGCGCTCGTCCTCCCAGTCGTCCAGGCAGTCCAGCCGGGCCAGGAGCACGTTGAGGTCGGCCGCGTAGGCGCTGGCTTCGCTCTGCCAGCTTTCCCGCCGCCGCAGGGGGTGGATGAGACAGGGCCGGGCCTCCGCCGTTTCCTCCGGCTCGTAGAGGGAGTTCAGCAGCAGGGTAAGGAAAGCCATATCGTAGGTTAGGCAGCAGCGGCACACCTGGCCGCAGCGGCGGCCGATGGCCCGGCACACGCCGCAGTAGCAGCCCCGGTAGCGCTTCCTCTGCTCCTCGGACAGAGCCGGGATATCCGCGATCATGAATCCAAACATCTGATCTGCCTCTCAGCGGCGCGCAGCTTCCTCCCCGCGGGGGACCGCCGCACATTGACGATATAATAATTGTATCACTTTTGTCAAGAGAGCGGGGAGAGAACCCGGAAAGCCGCAGTTGACAAGGGGGAAAGCGGCCATTATAATTTTTGGCGGATACTATACAGATAACGGCCTCTGGGCCGGTGGGAGGAGCTATGCTTACACCGCGTGAAAATGCCATGGCGATCTATGAACGCCGGCAGCCGGATTACTACGGCGACCTGATGGATGCGATCCAGCTGCTGCCGGACCCCATCCTGACCGCGTCCCGCGTTCCCCAGGACGGGCTGGAGCACAAGGACCTCTGGGGCACCGTCTATGTTTTCAAGCCCGGCTCCCCGGGCGCGCATCCCCACGTGACGGAGGAAAACGCGGTCATCAAGGATATCGAGCGCTGGCAGGAGGATCTGGTGGTCCCCCCCTGGGAGGGGTGGGATTGGAGTATGGCCAAAAAAGTCGCCGACGAGACGGACCGCCGGGAGAAGCTGGTGGGGATCATGTTCAGCGGCGGCCTCTTCGAGCGTTCCCACCACCTGATGGGGATGGTGAACGCCCTGTGCGCCTATCTGGAATACCCGGAGGAGATGGCGGGCATGCTCCGGGCCATCGCGGACCACAAGATCGGCTACATCCGGGAGATGGGGAAGCAGGTGCATCCGGATATCATTTTCTACCACGACGACTGGGGCAGCAAGCAGAACGTGTTTCTGCCGCCCGACGTATGGCGGGAGATCATCAAGCCCCTGCAGACGGAGATCGCCGACGCCATCCATGAGGCCGGAATGATTTATATGCACCATGCCGACTGTATCTGCCAGCCCATCGTGAAGGACATGGTGGAGTTGGGCATCGACATCTGGCAGGGCGTCATCCCCCAGAACGACATCGTGGAGATCCAGCGCATCACCGAAGGGAAGCTGGCCATGGTGGGCGGGGTGGACGGGCCCAAGATCGACGTGGAGAACATCTCCGACGAGGACGTTCGCGCCGAGGTGCGCCGCGCCATCGACACCTATTGCCCCGGAGGCCGGTTCTATCCCTCCATCCCCAACGGCGTCTGCTTCCTCCGGCGGAACAACGAGCTTTATCGGGACGAGCTGGAGAAATACGGGCGCGAGTTCGCGCAGAAGCACCCCATCGGGTAATATTCGCTCTGTCCAACAAGCTCCGCCGTCAGGTTTGACGGCGGAGCTTGCGCGTGTCAAAGAACTATGCCGGCAGGCTTCCGTTGATCGAGCAGCGGGGGAGCTCGAGGGGGCAAGGCCCGCCTCGAGTTGGAATCCGCCGTGAGCTGAAAAGCCGTGCATTCTGCGGCTTTTCAGTTCACTCGCATTTTTGCGGAAAGCAAAAATGCGCGGCAAGCAGACTGTCAAAAAACCCGCGCGGGGCTTTTTTGACAGTCTGCTTGCTCCGCCGTCAGGTTTGACGGCGGAGCCCTTTCGATATATAATATACTGTCTGAATATCAGGACCGCAGCCGCCGGAGGGGCGGCAGGAGCATAAGGAGCAATATGAAAACGGATATTCTCATCATCGGTGCCGGCCCCGCCGGCATCTTCACCGCCATCGAGCTGCGCCGCCGGGGCAGCCGGAAGAAAATCACCGTCGTGGAGAAGGGAAAGGCCGTGGAGGACCGGCGCTGCCCCAAGGAGCAGACCCTGAAATGCGTGAACTGCAAGCCCAGCTGCAGCATCACTACGGGCTTCTCCGGGGCCGGGGCCTTCTCCGACGGGAAGCTGAGCCTCAGCTGCGAGGTGGGGGGAGAGCTGCCCTCCCTCATCGGGGAGGATAAAGCCCAGGCCCTCATCGACTATACGGACACCATCTATCTGGATTTCGGAGCGGATACCCGAGTGGAGGGCGCGGAGGAGACGGAGGAAGTGAAGGACATCCGCCGCCGGGCCATCTCCGCGGGGCTGAAGCTGGTGCTCTGCCCCATTCGGCATCTGGGCACGGAAAAGGCCCAGCAGCTTTATCTGGACATCGAGAACCACCTGCGGGCCCGGGATGTGGAGCTGCTGCTGGAGACGGAATGCCGCAGCCTCATCATTGAAAACGACGTGTGCCTGGGGGCCGAGATCATCGTCGGCGGGCGGGAGGAGACCGTCTTTGCCGACGAGGTGGTGGTGGCCACGGGCCGCCGGGGTGCGGAATGGCTGGAGGAGCTCTGCGAAAAGCACGGCATTGCCCACAGCCCCGGAACCGTGGATATCGGCGTCCGGGTGGAGGTGCGCAGCGAGGTGATGGAGACCATCAACCGGGTGCTCTACGAGGGAAAGCTCATCGGCTATCCCAAGCCCTATAAAAACAAGGTGCGCACCTTCTGCCAGAACCCCGGCGGCTTCGTCAGCCAGGAGAATTACGACGGGGGACTGGCGGTGGTCAACGGCCACAGCTACAAGGTGAAGAAATCCGAAAACACCAACGTGGCCATCCTCTGCTCCCACAATTTCAGCGTCCCTTTCAACCAGCCCATCGAATACGCCCGGAAGGTGGGGGAGCTCACCAATATGCTGGCCGACGGACGGCTGCTGGTGCAGCGCTACGGGGACATCCTGGATGGGAAGCGCACCTGGGAGAAGGAACTTGTCCGCTCTAACGTCCGCCCCACCATCCCGGACGCCGTGGCCGGGGACATCACAGCCGCCATGCCCTACCGGGCCATGGCCAACATCATCGGCTTCATCCAGGCCATGGATCAGGTGGTGCCCGGCTTCGCCGCCAACGAGACCCTGCTCTACGCCCCGGAGCTGAAATTCTATTCCAACCGGGTGAAGATGGATGAGGAACTGAATACCAGCGTGAAGCGCCTCCACTGCCTGGGGGATTCCAGCGGCTGGACCCGGGGGCTCATGATGGCCTCCGCCATGGGAGTGCTCATGGGAAGGAGGCTGTCGGAATGCTGATCACGGAATATCCGGTGGAGACCCGCTACCCGGACTGCGACGCCATGGGCGTCGTCCACCACGCGGTATGGCCCGTCTGGTACGAGGCTGCGCGGATCGACTGGCTGGAGAAGGCGGGCTTCCCCTTTGCCCTCAGCCGGGAGAAGCACGTGAACCCCGCCATGGTGGACCTGCACCTGCAGTACAAGGCCGCCCTGGGCTATCCGGAGACCGTCACCGTCCGGGTGACGCCGGAGCTCCTGGCCCCGAAGAAGCTGGCCCTGACCTACGAGCTCCGCCGGGCCGACGGGACCGTGGCGGGCACGGCCCGATCCTTCCACATCTGGACGGGGCCGGACAACCGCTCCTATGACATCGAGCAGGGCCTGCCGGAGGTCTACGCAAAGCTGAAGCAGGCCGTGGAGGGGTAAAAAAGGACGAGGGCCGAGGGACCGCGCCGCGATGAACGGGACCACAGAGCGGCAGGCACCCTGCCTTCCCCTGGGGGAAGGTGCCCCAGTGCGCACACTGGGGCGGATGAGGGGCCCCCGTCCCGCCGCGGCGTTTTCCCGTCCCCGCTTTTGAGCCGTATGATCCACGACACCCCTCGCCCCCCCGCGGGGGCGTCTCCCGAAAAATACCGCACTTGAGGAGGAAACCCCATGGACAACGTCTGGTCCCAATATATCCAGGGCTGCATGACCCTCTATTCCTCCCGGAAGCTCCGCTTTGACGACCGCTTCCGGGACCGGTATCTGCCCCTCTTCGGCCTGGAGGACCGCCCCCTGCGCATCCTGGAGGTGGGCTGCGGCCCCGGCGCACTGGCGGAGGCCCTGGGCCGCTGGTATCCGAAGGCGGAGATCACCGGCCTCGACCGGGACCGGGCGTTTCTGGACTTCGCCCGGGAGCACGTGCCCGGGGCGGTCTTCCTGGAGGGGGACGCCGCGGCCCTGCCCTTTCCGGAGGGGAGCTTCGACGCCGTGATCTCCAACACCGTGCAGGAGCACGTGGAACCCGGGGCCTTCTTCGGGGAGCAGCTGCGGGTGCTGAAGCCGGGAGGCGTATGCCTGGTGCTCTCCTCCCGGAAGGGGCTGCACGCTGCCGCTCCCGGCCTGGCGGGGGACGAAGCGGAGCGCCGATTCTGGGAAAAGGTGTCCGCCATGGACGACAGCATGGAAAAGTACGGGATCTGCCGCTATCCCATGAGCGAAGCGGAGCTGCCCGCCGCCATGGAGCGCTTCGGCTTTTCCCGGGTGAGCACCGGCTACGCCGCGGCGGATCTGACGCCGGACGATCCCTCCGTGCCCCCCGCCCTGGCGCGGGAAATGATCCTCTCCGGCCGGTACAACGACCTGGAGGCTCTGGACGCCGCCCTCCGCACCCTGGGGGATCGGCTGGACCGGGGGGAAGCGGAGGGCGTCCGCCGCCGGATAGAGGAAAAGTACGCCCGGCGTCTGGCGCAGTACGCCGCGGGAGATAAGCAGTGGGAGACCTCCGTCTCCCTCGTCATGGTCCTCCGGGGCGTGAAGCCGTGAGAAGCAGATATCAGACAAAAACGACCGGGGCGGCGCATTTTGCGCCGCCCCGGAAATCATAGTGCCGTTTTTCAGCTGACCTGCTCGAACTGACTGTTGTACAGCTGTGCGTAAAAACCGTTCATGGCCATGAGCTCCTCGTGGTTGCCCTGCTCCACGATATCGCCGTCCTTCATGCAGAGGATCAGGTCCGCGTTGCGGATGGTGCTCAGCCGGTGGGCGATGATGAAGCTGGTGCGTCCCTTCATCAGGTTGTCCATGGCCCGCTGGATCAGGATCTCAGTACGGGTGTCCACGGAGGAGGTGGCCTCGTCCAGGACCAGGATGCGGTTGTCCGCCAGGATGGCCCGGGCGATGGTCAGCAGCTGCTTCTGGCCGGCGGAGATGTTGCTGGTCTCCTCGTTGAGGATCATGTCGTAGCCGTCGGCCTGGGTGCGGATGAAGAAGTCCACCTGCGCCGCCTTGGCCGCCTCGATGACCTGGTCGTCCGTGGCGTCCAGCTTGCCGTAGCGGATGTTCTCCATGACGGTGCCGTTGAAGAGCCAGGTATCCTGCAGCACCATGCCGATCTCCGTGCGGAGGTCCTGCCTGGTGAACTCCCGGGTATCGTGGCCGTCCAGGTAAATGGCGCCGCCCTGCAGGTCGTGGAAGCGCATGAGCAGCTTCACCATGGTGGTCTTGCCCGCGCCGGTGGGACCGACGATGGCGATCTTCTGGCCCGCCTTCACGTCGGCGGAGAAGTCGTGGATGACCGGTTCGTCCTCTTCGTAGCCGAAGCGGACGTGCTCGAACTTCACGTCGCCCTTGATGTCCATATCCGCCACCTTGAGGTGGGCATCCTTGTCCTGCTCCTCATCTTCGCCGAGGAACTGGAAGACGCGCTCCGCAGCGGCCGCGGTGGACTGGAGCTGGCTGGAGATGTTGGCCACCTGGGTGATGGGCTGGTTGAAGCTCTTGACGTAGGTGATGAAGGCCTGGATGGAGCCGATGTCCAGGGTGCCCCGGGCGCACATGCTGGCGCCCAGCACGCAGACGGCCACGTAGCCCAGGTTGCCGATGAAGTTCATGATGGGCATCATCATGCCCGTGAGGAACTCGGCCTTCCAGGTCGCGTAGTAGAGGCGGTCGTTCTCAAAGTCGAACTCGTTGACGGCCCGGTCCTCGGCGCAGAAGGCCTTGAGCAGGGTCTGACCGGCGTACATTTCTTCCACGTAGCCGTTGACGGTGCCCAGCAGCTTCTGCCGGTTGCGGAAGTGCTTCTGAGAGATGCCCACCATGATGGCGGTGAAGATGCCGCTGGCGGGGAGCATGCAGAGGGCCACCAGGGTCAGCTTCCAGCTGATGGAGAGCATCATCCACAGCACGCCCACCAAAGTCACCACCGCGTGGATGACCTGGGTGATGCAGGCGTTCAGGGAGTGGGACACGGTGTCCACGTCGTTGGTGATGCGGCTCATCACTTCACCGTTGGAATACTTGTGGAAGAAGTTGATGGGCAGGCGGTTGATCTTCTGGATGATGGCGTTGCGCAGGTTGTAGGAGACCTTGTTGGACACGTAGGCCAGGGTGAAGCCCTGCGCGTAGGAAAAGAGCATGCTCAGAACGTAGAGCCCCAGCAGGATCAGGATGACGCGGCCTACGTATTGGAAGTTCACGCCGTCGGCGCCGCCGGCGGTCACCACCGCGACGCCCCGGACGATCTCGTTGGTGATCCTTGCCAGGATCTTGGGGTTGATGGTGCTCAGCAGGGTGGAGCAGACGGAGCAGACGGCCACCAGCAGGATCAGCCACTTGTAGACCATCATATACTTCATGAGCTGCTTCATGCTGCCCTTGAAGTCCTTGGCTTTCTCGCCGCCGCCCCGCATGCCCGGAGGGCCGCCCCGTCCGCCTGGACCTCCTCGCCGCTGGTTCTTCATCTTGCTGGTATCCGGGCGCACCAGGGGCCGGTAACCGGGAGGATAGGCGTTCAGGTCGGCCTTGTCCACCTCGTTGGGATCGGGCATCTTGGGCATCAGGAGCTTCATGATCCCCTTGGGCTTGGGCATCCCCTCGGGGAACTCGCCCTTTTCGATCATTTCCCGCATCTTCTCGGGATCGAAATCCTCGGGAGGCTGGAAGCCGCCGGGGCCCTTCTTCCCCTTCCCGCCGCCCGGAGGGCCGGGCATCTTCGACGGATCGAAGTCCTTGGGCATCTTCGACGGATCGAACTTGGGCATCTTCGACGGGTCGAAATCCTTGGGCAGCTTCGAGGGATCAAAGCCCATCGGCTGCTGGGAATCGGCCGGGAAGGCGTTTTTCTTTTCTTCGCTCATGCCAATTCCTCCTTTGAGAGCTGGCTCTCGGCGATCTCACGGTAGGCCTCGCAGCTCTCCAGAAGCTCGCGATGGGTGCCGTGACCGACGATCCTGCCTTCCTCCAGCACGACGATCTGGTCTGCGTTCATGATGGTGCTCACCCGCTGGGCCACCAGCAGCACCGTGGCGTTCTCCGTGGTGGAGTACAGGGCCTTGCGGAGCGCGGCGTCCGTTCGGAAGTCCAGAGCGGAGAAGCTGTCGTCGAAGATGAAGATGGGCGGATTCTTGATGAGGGCCCGGGCGATGCTCAGGCGCTGCTTCTGCCCGCCGGACACGTTCTCGCCGCCCTGGGCGATGGCGATGCTGAGGCCGTTGTTTTCCTCGTTGATAAAGTCGCCCGCCTGGGCCGTCCGGATGGCGCGGTACATCTCTTCGTCCGTGCCGTCCTCCTTGCCCAGGGACATGTTGGTAGCCACGTCGCCGGAGAAGAGCACGCCCTTCTGGGGTACATAGCCGATGTTGTTGCGCAGCTCGTGGAAGTCCAGATCCCGGATGTCCACCCCATCCAGCCGGATGCTGCCCTTGGTCACCTCGTAGAAACGGGGCACCAGGTTGATGAGGGTGCTCTTGCCGGAGCCGGTGGAGCCGATGAAGGCCACCGTCTGGCCCGGCTGGATATCCAGGTTGATGTCCTCCAGCACGTAGCTTTCCGCGTCCCCGTACTTGAAGGAGACGTGGTCGAATTCGATGTGGCCCTTGGCCCGGCCGGGCAGCTTCTTGAGGCTGTCCCGGTTGCGGATGGTGGGCTCACGCTGCAGCACTTCCTCCACACGGCCGGCCGCCACCAGGGCGCGGGGCAGCATGATGAACATCTGCGCGATCATCAGGAAGGCCATGATGATCTGCATAACGTACTGCATGTAGGCCATCATATCGCCCACGGGCATGTAGAACCTTGCCACCAGGTGGCCGCCCACCCAGATGATGAGCAGGGTCACTGCGGAGAGCATGAAGTTCTCGATGGGGTTCAGGGTGGCCATGGTACGCTGCACGTACAGACCGGTTTCCGTGATGTCCTTATTGGCGATGTCGAAGCGCTCCTCCTCCAGCTTTTCGTTGCCGAAGGCCCGGATGACCAGCATGCCGGTGAGGCTCTCGCGGGCCACCAGGTTCAGGCGGTCCGTGAGCTTCTGCATGATCTGGAACTTGGGTACCACCAGCTTGAAGGTGACCACCTGCAGCGCCAGGAGCAGCACCACGGCGATGGCCACGATCCAGCTCATGTTGGCGCATTTCCTGAGGGCCATGATGATGCCGCCCACGGCGTAGAGGGGCGCCATGAACACCATGCGGATGCCCATCATGGCCACCTGCTGCACCTGCTGCACGTCGTTGGTGCTTCGGGTGATGAGGGTGGCGCTGCTGAAAGCGTCGATGTCCTCGCTGGAGAAGCTGGTGACGCGGGTGTAAACGTCATGCCGCAGCTTCTTGCCGATGCCGGCGCTGACCCTGGCGCCGCAGAAGCCGTTGCCCACGGTGCAGAGGCCGCTCATCAGGCTGAACAGCAGCATGATGCCGCCGATCTTCAGGATGTAGCCCTGCTGGGTTTTGGGTACGTTGCCGCCCATGGCAGTGTGGATACCCTTGGTGAGGGTGATGGCCACGCTGGTCATGAAGCTGGGAACCGCTTCCTCCGCCATGGCGCGGGCGCCTGCGATGGCGCCGTCGCTCACCGTGGCTGCCTGGGCCAGCACTTCATCCGTGGTCATTTTGCCGAAGTCGGCGCCGCCCAGGCTCATGTTGAGGATGAAGTACGATTTGCTGACCGCCGCGTTGAGGGCCGCCAGCGTCTCCTTGTCCAATGCGTTTCTGACATAAGCGCCCTCGGAGGCAAGCGCGGGGTAAGCCTTCAGCGTTTTGCTCCCCGCTTTGCCTGCATCCACCCAGGTGTACGCGCTTTTTACCGCCGCCTGATCCGCTCCGTCAAGAAAACGGAGGGTCAGGTCCATCATGTCCGCGTCCATGGCTTCGGGGGCGGCGTTGGAAATGCCGCTCTGCACGATACCCACGTTCACGATGCTGCTCATGTAGTTCGGCAGATAAAGTTCCAGGATCGTCTGCGCGAACAGCAGGAGCAGGGCGAGCGCAACCAGGGGGATGAAGGGCTTCAGGTATCTCAGAATCAGTTTCAAGCCTCTTTTCTCCCTTTCTTTTTTATTTTTATTTTATTTT
>JAFXUU010000048.1 GCA_017524845.1 Oscillospiraceae bacterium | reverse complement strand
GTGGTCTCCATCTGGATGATCCTCATGTACCGCGCTTTCTCCTATAACGGCACGCGGCAGATGTCAAAGCAGATCATCCAAGGCATCGCGGAGCAGGTGAGGCTCCCGGAGGGCGGCAAAGGCCTGGACGTGGGCTGCGGCAGCGGCGCCCTTGCCATCGCCTGCGCGAAGCGCAATCCCAAGGCTGCCTTCCTGGGCATCGACCGCTGGGGGAAGGAATATGCTTCCTTCAACAAGCCCCTGTGTGAGCGCAACGCCAGGGCGGAAGGCGCAGGCAACGTGCGCTTTGACCGGGGCGACGCCACGGCCCTGGATTTCCCCGACGAGAGCTTCGACGCGGTGGTAAGCAACTACGTTTACCACAATATCCCCGTAAAGGACCGGCAGGCAATCCTGCTGGAAACCCTGCGGGTGCTGAAAAAGGGCGGCGTCTTTGCGCTGCACGACATCTTCTCCCAAGCCAAATACGGGGACATGCAGGCCTTTGTCCGAAAGCTGAAGGAAATGGGCTACAAAAAGGTCGAACTGATCGACACTACGAAGGGAAAATTCATGACCCCCTGGGAAAGTAAATGGATGGGACTGTCCGGCTCCGGGCTGCTGATCGGGAGGAAATAGAATATGGGACTGTATAGGGATTTCATTTCTCAAACGAGGAAGCCGGAGGGTTTCCTGGGAAAGATGATGGTCAGCGGCATGAACGGCGGCCACGCGAAGCTGGCCGACTGGGGCATGTCCCATCTGGAGGGGATCGCAGCTTCCAGCATCGCGGAGCTGGGCTGCGGCGGCGGCAGGAACGCGGGAGAACTCCTGAAGAAGTACCCCCAGGCGAAGCTCACGGCGCTGGACTATTCCCGGGTCTCCGTGGAAAAAGCGCAGGAGGTCAACCGGGACATGATCGCGGCGGGGCGCTGCGCCGTCGTGCAGGGGAGCGTCGCCGATCTCCCTTTCGAGGCGGATACCTTCGACCTGGCTACAGCCTTTGAAACCGTCTACTTCTGGCCGGGACTGGAAGCCTGCTTCACCCAGGTCTGCCGGGTGCTGAAGCCGGGCGGGGCGTTCCTGATCTGCAACGAATCCGACGGCAGGGACGAGACGAGTCTGAAATACGAAAAACTCATCGACGGCATGAAATGCTACACTGCCGAAGACCTCACTGCGGCGCTGAAGACGGCGGGTTTTGGGGAAGTCAGCTGCGGCCGCCACCCGGAAAAGCCCTGGCTCACGGTACTGGCGAAGAAATAAGGAGAATGACGGCGGCGTTTGTCTCTGTCTGCGGCGGAAGGACCGGACGGCGATAGGGGAGACGATCACCTTTGCGTCGGCGCAGATGGTGCAGCAGGACAAGGAGCTGCGCACCGTCAAGAGGCGGCTGGAGAGCGTCACCGGGCGGAAGGTCTATTATACCCTGGGGGGCATCAAGAGGACGGGCGCGAGCGGAAAGACCGGCACGGCCAGGGGAGCGATCACCCCCGACGGGATCTATCTCCGCTGCGATGACGACAGCGCCAGCGTGACGCAGCTGGCCGGCCACGAGCTTTATCACTACTACGAGGAGCAGTTCCCCGGCCTGCACGACAGAGTCCGGCAGAGGATCACCGAGCGGTATTCCGAGGAGGAGTTCCGGGAAATCGCCGGGAAGTACGCGGAAAAGCTGGGGCGGCTGAACGGCCTGGCGGAGAACATGGACGCCGAGAGCTATGAGGCGATGCTCGACCGGATCGAGAGCGAGATCTTCGCCGACGCTTTCGGAAACATCAACTATTTCCGGCTGGGCGCGGACCGATATACCGACGCGGCGCGGGAGATCGTCCGCGGGGGCAGAATCTACGTCCCGGAGAGCGTCAAGCACGAATTTGGGGACGACTGGAGCAGCTTCCGGAAGGACGCCTTCGCCGAGGGGATCTTCCTGACGAACAACGAAAGCGACAGGGGCTGGGACAGCTGGAACGCGGAGCTTTCCGCCGAGCTGCCGGGGCTATTCGCGGAGGACGAGACGGACCCGCGGGACTTCCTGGAGCGGGTGGTGCATCTGGCGCGAGAGGGCCGGGACCAGGAGCTGAGCCTGGCGGAATACGCCGCAAACGTGATCGGCAGCGAATACGTCAGCGAGGACGAGCTGCTGGACAACATGGAGCGGAAGCTGGACTGGGCGCTGCGGAGCTATGCGGACAAGGCCGGGCTTGAGATCTGGCTGCGGAACAAGACGGAGGAAAAGCTGGCAAAGCAGCGGGAGCAATTCGGCGAGCGGCTGGACCGGGAGCGGGCGCAGCGCCTCGCCAGAGAGCAGAAGGAGCGGGAGAAGCGGAAGGAAGCCGCCCGGAGGCAGAGCGTGAACCGGGAGCTGCAGGAGATGCAGCAGCGGACGCTGAAAATGCTCCAGCAGCTGGAGAAGAACCGGCAGAGGTTTTACGGCGACCTTGTCCCGTATGTGGATGAAATCCTCAGCGATATCGACCTCTTTTCCACTCGCGCCGCCGATGAAGCCCACATCGACAGGGAAAGCGGAATGACGTGGCGGGAGATGGCGGACATCTACAAGGCCGCAAAAGAGAACGACCCGAACTTCCTGCCGAGCAAGGACCTGGAGCGCATCGTCGCCAGGCTGGACAACCGGAAGATCGGAGATATGGACATCGACGCCGTTACGGATCTTTACAAGGCGGCGGTGGGCCTGTGCACGGAGCGGAAGAGCCGGAGGATCGACATGGCAGAAGGGCTGAAGGGCGCGGAGCAGGATAGCCAAAAACGACAAAAACCCCACCGAAATCATAAAGAAATCGGTGGGGTTTGGCACGCCATGAGGGATTCGAACCCCCGGCCTTCTGGTCCGTAGCCAGACGCTCTATCCAGCTGAGCTAATGGCGCATCTGCCGTTCATTTTCAACAGCTTATGCATCATACCTCTGATCGGCGGAAAATGCAAGAGTTTTTTTCGTGTTTTCCGATTTTTTCTCCCGCCCGAAGAGGAGCGCCCCTTCGGACGGGAGAAAAGACGGTCAGAACATCTCGGCGCTCATCCTGTCGATCTCTCTCGACAGAGCCTCGTAGACGCCGGGGAAGGTGCTCACGGGCAGACCCTGGGAGGCGTTGGGGATGAAGTAGAGCTTGCCGCACTCGGTGCAGGCGCGGCGCACCTGGGCTTCCACCACTTCCTCGGTCCAGCCCTCGTAGTCCACGGTGGCGGAGTCGATGCCGCCCATAAAGGAGATGCGGCCGCCGTACTGCTTGATGAGCTCGGGCACGTTGTTGGTGGTCATGACGCCCTGCCAGATGTCGATGCCGATGTCGATCATGTCCTCCACCAGCGTTGCCGCGTAGGAGTCGGAATGATGGACGATCAGTTCTACCCCGTGGGACTTGTAGTAGCCGTAGATCTGCTCATAGGCGGGCTTGATGAACTCGCGCCACATATCCGGGGCCATGAAGGTGGAGGTCTGGCTGCCCCAGTCGTCGTGGTGGAACAGGGCGTCGGGCTTCACGTACTTGCAGAGCTCGGCGGCGTAGTCCAGCTCGAACTGGGTGATCATATCGATGATCTCGTGCATCTCGTCGGGATACTCGTAGAAATCGATCAGGCAGTTCTGGATTTCCAGCAGATAGTGGCACTGCTCGAAGACGCCGGGGGCGAAGAAGGGCGTCACGTACTGCTCCTTGCGGTCCACCTTCTCGGCCATGGCGATGAAGGGCTCCCACTCCTCGGCGTCGTAGACGACCCGGGGTACCTTCACGTAGTCCTTCCAGTGCTCGATGTCCTTGATGACGATCTTGTCCGGCGTGTGAACGGGGAAGGGACCGGGGGTGCCGACCGGGTAGGATTTGGTGACGCCCCAGGCGTTCACCACGTTGAGCTCGCCCAGCTTGGGATTGGGGTTGCGGTTGCCGAAGGGGGAGCCGGTGATGATGGCAAAGGGCTCGTATTGATTGACAAAACGGTCCGGATGACCGCCGCGGATGGTTTCAAGAAGATTCTGACGTTTCGTAAGCACAGGGATCCGCTCCTCTCTCATGTTGTTGATGAATCCGCGGTCTGCCGCTGGACCGGCGGCGCCGCGGGCGCTGACGGTTCATCGCGTCTGTGAGAGCCTTTTCAGGTCCATGGTGATATCCTCCTTTTCCTTGCAGACGTCCCGCCGTCGGGATGCCGGACGCGATCCGGCATGGTAAATACATAATAACACCGCCGGCAAAATGCGTCAATTCAATTAAGAATATATGTAGACTTCTTTTCCGTTCACGCGGGAGCTCTGGCGCGCCGGTTTTTTCCGGGGAAGCTCCGGCGCGGATTTTTCGGTATCCGTTTTCTGAAAAAACTTGACTTTCCCAAAGCGGTGATTTATAGTCATAAATCATTAAAAGCAAAAGTCTAACGCAGTTTTATGGAAATGGAGTGAAAATCATGAACGCTTACGTAGAACGCGTACTGAAATCCGTTAAGGAAAACAACGGCTCCATGCCGGAGTTTATCCAGACCGTGGAAGAAGTGCTGACTTCGCTGGAGCCTGTTATCGCCCAGCATCCGGAGTATGAGCAGAACGCCATCCTGGAGCGGATGACCGCCCCGGACCGGATGGTGGAATTCCGCGTCACCTGGTGCGACGATCAGGGCAAGCCGCAGGTGAACCGCGGCTGGCGCGTGCAGTTCAACGGCGCCATCGGCCCCTACAAGGGCGGCCTGCGCTTCCATCCCGCCGTTACGGAAGGGACCATGAAGTTCCTGGGCTTCGAGCAGGTGCTGAAGAACTCCCTGACCACCCTCCCCATGGGCGGCGCCAAGGGCGGCAGCGACTTCGATCCCAAGGGCAAGTCCGAAGCTGAGATCATGCGCTTCTGCCAGAGCTTCATGACGGAGCTCTATAAATACGTCGGTCCCGACGTGGACGTGCCCGCCGGCGACATCGGCGTGGGCGGCCGCGAGGTCGGCTATCTCTTCGGCGCCTGGCGGCGGCTCACCGGAACCTTCGCCAACGGCGTCATCACCGGCAAGGGCATCTCCTTCGGCGGCAGCCTGATCCGTCCCGAGGCCACCGGCTACGGCGCGGTGTACTACGCGCAGCGGGTGCTGCAGCATTTCGGCGAGGACCTGAAGGGCAAGACCGTCGTCGTCTCCGGCTACGGCAACGTGACCTGGGGCGCCATCAAGAAGCTGGCGGAGCTGGGCGCGAAGCCTGTCACCATCTCCGGCCGCGCCGGCTACGTGTACGACGCTGCGGGCATCACCACCGAGGAGAAGTTCGATTATCTGCTGGAGATGCGCGCAAGCGGCAAGAACGACGTGCTGGAGGCCTACGCCAAAAAGTTCGGCGCGGAGTTCCATCCCGGCGAAAAGCCCTGGGGCGTCAAGGCGGACGTGTATATGCCCTGCGCCACCCAGAACGAGGTCGGCATGGCCGAGGCGGAGAAGATCGCGGCCAGCGGCAGCAAGTATTACCTGGAGGTCGCCAATATGCCCACCTCCAATGAAGCCATCGCCTTCCTGACGGGGAAGGGCGTCACCGTCGCCCCCTCCAAGGCGGTCAACGCCGGCGGCGTGGCCGTGTCCGGCCTGGAGATGTGCCAGAATTCCGCCCGCCTCTCCTGGACGGCGGAGGAAGTGGACGCCAAGCTGAAGAGCATCATGAACAGCATCTACGATTCCTCCGTGGACGCCGCCGAGCGCTACGGCCTGGGCTACAACCTGGTGGCCGGCGCGAACATCGCCGGCTTCGAGAAGGTCGCGGAAGCGATGATGGCCCAGGGCTGGATCTGATCCCAGCTGACCGACGGCAAAACGCGTCATACAGTCGGACCGGGCTGCGCTCCGCAGCCCGGTTCTTTGCGCGGCGACGCCGGAAACCGGGCTTCTGCAGCATTCTTTCCGGAAAATTCATCTAACGCCTTGAAATCCGGAGCGAAATCGGATAAACTAACCCTATATTGAATTATTCCATCGGCGAAAATTCAAAATCATCTACTATCCAATGGAGGTACGACATGAAGAAAAGATGGATCGCACTCATTCTGGCGGCGCTGCTGCTTATGGCGCTGGCCGCCTGCGGCGGCAATACATCCTCCGGCAGCTCCGGCAGTTCCGGGAGTTCCGGCAGCTCCGGCAGCTCCGGCAATTCCGGCGCCTCGGCTCCCGCTCCGGCAGCCGGTGAGAAGCTCACCATGGGTACCGGCGGCGAGCAGGGCACCTACTATGCTTTCGGCGGCGTTCTCGCCAACTACATCGGCCAGAACAGCGACCTGAGCATCAACGTGGTTTCCACCGGCGGCACTGCCGCCAACATCACGGGCATTCACGGCGGCCTGTATGACCTGGCCACCGTCCAGTCCGACGTTTCCACCTACGCCTTCTTCGGCACCAATTCCTTCGCCGAGAGCGGCGCGATCGACGGGTTCCGCGTCCTGGGCGCCCTCTACGCCGAGACGGTGCAGATGGTCACCTGCGACCCCAGCATCACCTCCGTGGCCGACCTGAAGGGCAAGAGCGTCTGCGTGGGCGACGTGGGCAGCGGCACCTACTTCAACACCGTGGACGTGCTGGCCGCCTATGACATGACCCTGGACGACATCACGCCCGTCTACCAGTCCTTCGGCGATTCCACCGAGAGCATCAAGGACGGCAAGATCGACGTGGCCTTCATCTGCGCCGGCGCTCCCACCACGGCCGTCACCGACCTGGCCACCTCCAAGAGCGTCTACCTCATCTCCATCGACGACGCGCACATGAAGAAGCTCCTGGACGCCTGCCCCTGGTACGCTTCCCTGACCATCCCCGCCGGCACCTACAACGGCTTCGATCAGGATGCCGTCACCATCACCGTGAAGGCCACTCTGGTCGCCCGGTCGACCCTGAGCGACGATGCGGCCTACAAGATCGTGTCCACCATCTTCGACAACACCGAAGCCATCGCGGGCCTGCACGGCAAGGGCGCGGAGCTGAGCCTCAGCTTCGCCACCGAGGGCATCGCGGTGCCCTTCCATCCCGGCGCGGCCAAGTACTTCGCCGAGAAGGGGATCACGGTTTCCACCGGCTACTGAGCAATTCAGCCTGCGGATGCCGGAGTGTCGATCAAAACCGGCACTCCGGCATCCTTTTGAATGGAGGTATATCCCATGGCGCGAAGAAACAAAGAGCAATCGGCTGCGGAAGCGGCGGAAGTGAAAGCGGCAGAGGGAGAATTTGAATTTGACGCGGCGTCGGTGGACGAGGTCATGCGCAAATACGACCGGGATTCCAACACCCGCATCTGGGAGGGCTGGCAGAAGTGGGTCGTATACGGGATCCTGGCGGCCTTCGCCCTGTTCGTGATCTACGTCACCCTCTTTGCCACCTGGCTGGATCTGGTCCGCTACCCCAGCTTCCTGGGCTGCGTTCTCTTCTGCGGTTATCTGATCTATCCCTCCCACAAGGGCAGGCAGAAAGTGAACTACATCCCCTGGTACGACTGGCTGCTGATGATCCTGGGCGCGGGCGCCTTTTTCTACGTCTGCATTTTCGCCAAGGATCTCACCGTGCGCATCGGCTTCCTGAATCTCCGGTCCTATGAGATCGCCATCGGCGTCGTGGGCATCCTTGCCTGCATGGAGCTTTGCCGCCGCAGTACCGGCATCCCCATCCTCTGCGTGGCGGGCGTGTTCCTGCTTTACGCGCTGTATTACTATTGGTTCGGCAAGGGCCTCGGCGCTCCGAAGGCCATCCGGCAGCTGACCATCGGCCTCTTCTTCCAGACCACCGGCGTCCTCACCACGCCCATCCAGGTCTGCGCCAAGTTCATCGTGGTGTTCGTCATCTTCGGCGCGTTCCTGGAACGCACCGGCATCTCCAATTTCTTCATCGACATGGCCAACTGCGCGGCCGGCGCGGCCTCCGGCGGCCCCGCCAAGGTGGCGGTCATCTCCTCCGCCCTCTGCGGCATGGTGTCCGGCTCCAGCGTGGGCAATACGGTCACCACCGGCAGCGTCACCATCCCCATGATGAAGAAAACGGGCTACAAGGGCGAATTTGCCGGAGCGGTGGAGGCGGCCGCCTCCACCGGCGGACAGATCATGCCGCCCATCATGGGCGCCGCGGCCTTCCTGATGGCGGACTACGTAAGCGTGCCCTATTCCAACATCATTGTCCGGGCCATCCTGCCCGCCTTCCTCTATTTCCTCGGCATCTTCATCGGCGTCCATCTGGAGGCCAAGCGCCTGGGTCTCCGGGGCATGAGCAAGGAGGAGCTTCCCATCTTCAAAAAGCTGGTGAAGCACACCTATCTGCTCCTCCCGCTGATCATCCTCGTCTACCTCGTGGCCTCCGGCACCCGCACCATGGCCTTCTCCGCCGCCATCGCCATCATCTTCGCCGTGGCGGCCTCCAATCTCCGGCACAATCCGCCCCTGGGCATCATCAGCTGCGCCGCTCTGCTGGCCTATCTTTTCATCCCCCTGCCCCAGGCGGTGTCCGTGGCCCTCCTGCTGGTGGGCATTATCAGCGCGGCCATCTGCATGTTCCGCAAGGACGCCACCATGACCCCCGCCGTGTTCTTCGATTCCCTGGCCAACGGCGGCAAGGGCGCGCTTTCCGTGGCCTCCGCCTGCGCCATCGCGGGCATGATCGCCGGCTGCATCACCATGACCGGCCTTGCCAGCCAGATCATCACGGCCATCATCACGGTCTCCCACGGGGTGAAGTTCATCGCCCTGTTCCTGACCATGCTCTGCTGTATCGTGCTGGGCATGGGCGTCCCCACCACCGCCAATTACTGCATCATGGCATCCACCTGCGCGCCCATCCTCATTCAGCTGGGTATCCCGGCCATGGCGGCCCACTTCTTCGTGTTCTACTTCGGCATCGTGGCGGACATCACGCCTCCCGTGGCCCTGGCGGCCTACGCGGGCAGCGCCATCGCCAAATCCCGGCCCATGAAGACGGCGCTGAACGCCACCCGTCTCGCCATCGCGGCCTTCATCATCCCCTATATCTTTGCCCTCAACCCCGTTATGCTTCTGATCGACGCCTCCTTCCTGGAGGTCGCGGTGATCGTCGTCACCTCGATCATCGGCATGTTCGGCGTCGCCGCCGGCCTGGAGGGCTACCTGAAGGGCAATCTCTTCTGGCCGCTGCGCCTCGTTTCCGTCGCCGCCGGTCTGCTGCTCATTATTCCCGGCATCCTGACCGACGTCATCGGCATCATCCTGATCGCTGCCATCATCGCCTTCCAGGTGCTGGGCAGCCGCAGAAACGCCGCGAAGGCAGCCTGACCGGGGCTCCCTTTCCGTATCCTTCAGGATTCAGCGGAAGCCGGGCCCCCTCGCTGCGGGGCTCCGCGCCGCAGTTTCCTCCTTATCCTCTGCGCCGACGCCCGGGTCCCCTCGCTGAGGGGGCTCCGCTGCAGGCGGTGGGGGGAGTTCCCGGCAGCCGCAAGCGCTCTCTGAGGGAACCGCTGCACAGCGGCTGAAGGCCCTGTGTCGGATGAAACTGCTTCAAAGAGAGCTTTTGTCGGCAATCCTTTCACGCATTTCAGCCGGGAACAGCGTGAGCACGAATTTTTGCTTGCATTCCTCAGCGGAATGTGGTAATTTATGGTAGCACGGAACGGTTGCCGCGCAGCGGAGCAAATTCGACGCTGCTTTAGAAAGACAGAGGTTCTGCCGTAGGTGTATATCATCTTAAGCGGAGGATTGTCACATGGAAAAGCAAATAAAACTGGTCATCGCGGATGGAAACGAGGATTTCCGGCTGCTCTGTGCGGACGCGGCCCGGAGGGAGGAGGGCTTGGAGCTCCTGGCTGCCGTGGGGGACGGGGAAGCCCTGCTGCGGCAGATCGGGGAGCTGAAGCCGGACGTGGTGCTGATGGACATGGTGCTCCCGAAGGTGGACGGGTACGGCGTGCTGCGCGCCCTCGGCCAGCGGGAGGGATATAAACCCGCCGTCATCATCCTCTCCGCCTTTGCCAACGACCGGGTCATCGGCGACGCGGCGGCTCTGGGCGCCTGGTATTTCATTCCCAAGCCCTGCGAGCTGGCCGACGTGTTCGACCGGGTGCGGGACGTGGGCCGCAGCAGCGACGCGGCCCTGGGCGTGGTGAGCCTCCCGGCGTCCCGGAAGGCGAAGCCGGAAAAGCGGATCGACGCCCTGGTCACGGAGATCATCCACGAGATCGGCATCCCGGCCCACATCAAGGGCTATCAGTATATCCGGGAGGCCATCATCGAAGTGGTGGCGGACATGGACCTGATCAACGCCGTCACCAAGGCGCTCTACCCCTCCGTGGCCCGGAAATACGGCACGACGCCCTCCCGGGTGGAGCGGGCCATCCGCCACGCCATCGAGGTGGCCTGGGACCGGGGCGATATCGAGGTCCTGCAGCGTTATTTCGGCTATACGGTGTCGGGCGTGAAGGGCAAGCCGACGAACAGCGAGTTCATCGCCCTCATCGCGGACAAGCTCCAGCTGAGACTGCGGGAGCAGGGCGAGCAGCAGGGGTAAAGCCCCCATAGGGACGGATGCTGAGTTCAATCACCGGCTCCCCCAGGTCTCTCGGAAGTTAAACTGACGGGACCGGGGGAGCTTTGCTTCTGCCCTGAGACCAGGGCGTTGGTATCGTTTACGGGTGTCCGCCGGTTCCGTGATGTTGCCATGTCCGCCGGGATGTGATATGATTTCCGTATTCGGATTCACAGCAAGGGAGAAAGTGCAGGCATCTCAGTTATCGGCGCGGGACTCCGGCGCGCCGCCCCTTCTGTCTACCGGTTGAAGGTGGTCCACGGCTATCACGGGGGAACGGTCCTGCGGGACGCCGTCCGCTCCCATTACCGGGGCCACCCCAAGGTGAAGCGGATCGAGCTGGGTATGAATCCCGGGGAGACCGACCTGGTCCTGCGCGAGCTGTAAACAGAGCGACAACGGGGAGGAATTGGAAGAATGAGCAGATATTCCGAGCTGGAAGCAAGAAAGCCCTGCTGGGATACGCCGGTCATGGTGGAAGCGCACATCAACGGCGTGCGCTCCAAGATGTACAACCCCCGGATCCCCACCACCCATGAGGAGATCGCGGAGGAGGCCATCCGCTGCTGGGAAGCGGGGGCGACGACGATCCACGCCCACAACACGAACATCGCCCTCCACGGCCGGGAAGCTGCGGACGACTATCTGCGCTCCTGGAAGTCCGTGCTGGAAAAGTACCCGGAGGTTTTCTGGTACTCCACGGGTTCCGCCCTGGATCCCTTCGATCAGGCTGCCTGCGGCCTGGAGCACGCGGAGCTTCTGGCCCGGGAGGCGAACATGGCGGTCTGCGTGGTGGATCCGGGCTCCGCCAATCTGGTCCTTGCCGCCGACGAAAAGGGGAACCTCACCGGCATCCCCTACAACAACGACAACGCCGTCATCAACCGGCAGGTGGCCCTGTGCGAGCGGAATGGGCTGGGTATCGTCTGGGGCGTGTATGAAACGGGGTATCTCCGCACCGCCCTGCACTATATCCGCAGCGGCAGATCCCCCAGAGGCTCCACGCTGGACCTGTATTTCATCGGGGATTACGGACTCACCGCCATGCAGCCTGTGAATACCGCCGGCGCCCCGCCCATGGTGGAGAGCCTGTATTATTATCTGGATATCATCGAGCGCGCGGGCGTGAAGCTCCCCTGGTTTGTCTCCGTATGGGGCGCGGGCAGCCAGCTGGAGGGGGAGCACTATGCGCTGCTCCGGCGGGCCATCGAGCTGGGCGGCCATGTGAAGACCGGCCTGGAAATGCACTTCGATCCCGGGGAAAAGCCCACGAACCTGGACCTCATTCGCCAGGTCCGGGAGATCGCAAAGGAAGTCGGCCGCCCGCTGGCCACCCAGGAGGAGGCGCGCAGACTCTACGGCCTCGCGTGAAGCCTTTCCGGTGAAGAAAAGCGTGACAGCGGCCCCGAAACAGCCAAAGTGCTGCATTCGGGGCCGCGTTTTGCCTTCATATTATTGACTTTCCCGGAAATCGTGCTACCCTTGATGAAGCTATTGACAAATCCCGCGGAAACCGGTAAACTGATATCAAAATGATATCAGATACACGGTATAAAACCGGATCGGAGAAAGAGATATGAGCCTGATCGTAAAAGACTTGACGAAGAAATACGGGGAGAAGACGGTGGTGGATCACCTGAGCTTCGCAATGGAGGGGCCGGGGGTCTACGCCCTCCTGGGCACCAACGGGGCGGGGAAGACCACCTCCATCCGTATGATGCTGGGGATGCTCTCCCGGGATGGGGGCGAGACCCTGTGGAACGGCGCGCCGCTGAGCCTGGAGACCTGCAACGTGGGCTATCTGGCGGAGGAGCGGGGCCTCTACCCCAAGTATACCCTCATGGACCAGCTGAAGTACTTTGCCTCCCTCCGGGGCGTGGAGGGCGCGGAGGCGGACAAGCGCATCCGCTACTGGGCCCGCCGCCTGGAGGTGGAGGAATACCTGTATCCGGAGAAAACGACCCGGCAGGGGAAGAAGATGTCCGCCCCCTCCCTGAAGGCGGACCAGCTCAGCAAGGGCAACCAGCAGAAGATCCAGCTGATGATGGCCCTGCTGCCGGATCCCGAGCTGCTGATCCTGGACGAGCCCCTCTCAGGCCTGGACCCGGTGAACACGGACCTGTTCAAGGGCATCATCCGGGAGGAGATCGACAAGGGGAAATACCTCATCATGTCCAGCCATCAGATGCCCACGGTGGAGGAATTCTGCACGGAGATCACCATCATGGACCGGAGCCGGACCGTGCTCCAGGGCAACCTGAACGAGATCAAGAAGAGCTACGGGCGGGTGAACCTGAAGCTGAAGACGGACGAGGACGTGGGGGACCTGGTCCGCGCCTCCGGCGCCCGCATCCTCACGGAGAAGGAAAACGAATATGAGATCAAGGTGCAGGGGGAGGCGCAGGCCATGTACCTCCTGCGGGAGCTGACGGAGCGGAAGGTGACGGTGGTGACCTTCGACCTCCAGGAGCCCAGCCTTCATGAGATCTTCGTGGAGAAAGTGGGGAGCGGCGATGAAAACGCTTAAGGCCGAGCTCGCGGGCACCGGGAAGGTGTTCCGCTTCTCCCTCCAGCAGTATTTCAAGAGCGCGGCCACGTACGTCATGCTGGCCTTCATGCTGCTGGGCACCTCCGCCTCCATCTTCATGATGAGCATGGGCATGGACCGGGGCATGTCCGTGGGGAGCGAAGCGCGAAACCTCTACATCCGCAACGAAAGCCCCTACGACCTGGACCTTGCCCAGCTGCCGGATTACTTCACGGCGGAGCTCACGGACAAGAGCCTGGAGGAGCTGCTGGAGCAGCTGGACGCGGGAGAGACCTCCGGCGTCGCGGTGGAGATCGCGGCGGACGAAGAAACGGGGCAGTGGACCGCCACGGCCTACACGGGGGAGAAGACCGGCGTCACCGGATCGGAGGCCTCCAACCTGGCCGCCTGCTGCGCCGCCCTGGTGGAGCAGGCCCGTTACGAGGCCCTGGGAGTGGACCCGGCGCAGATCGCCGTCGCCCTGGCCCCGGTCTCGGTGGACGTGATGAAGGAGAGCACCTACCGCTTCCCCGATGAAAAGGATGCCTCCACCCGGCAGATCGGCGGCAGCGCCTACTCCATCCTGGTCTTCATGCTCATTTCCTTCACCACCTCCTTCATCGTCCGCGCCGTGGTTCAGGAGAAGACCTCCCGCCTGGTGGAGGTGCTCATGGTCTCCGTGAAGCCCCTGGCCCTCATCACAGGCAAGATCCTGGGCGCCATGTGCCTGGTGGTGGCGGGGATGATCTGCGCCGGACTGGGCCTGTTCGCGACGAGGACGGTCATGGGCCTCATGGGCAGGGATACGGGGGCCGCCGGTCTCGGCGCCTTCCTGGGCAGCCTGGACGCCGGGGGGATCGCAGTGGTGCTGGTGAGTGTGGTGCTGGGCTATTTCAGCTTCTCCATCGTGGCCGGCATATCCGGCGCCTGCTGCTCCGGCGAATCGGAAACGGAGAATGCCTCCGGCGGCGCCATGCTCATCGCCATGGTGGGTTATTTTGCGGGCATGGGCACCGCCGTCATGCGGGCGGGCACCGCTGTGAGCATCCTCAGCGTCGTGCCCTTCCTTTCGGTGTATATCGCCCCCTCCCGCTATCTGATGGGGGATATCGGCTTCGGACTGCTGGCCCTTTCCTGGGTGCTGCAGGCCGTCGTAACCCTGCTGCTGGCTAAGGTCTGCGCCGCCGTGTACGGGGCGCTGCTGATCCACCGGGGGGAAAAGGTGGGCCTCGGCCAGGTGCTGCGTATGATGAAGGGAGGGGCGAAGGCATGAGAAAGAAGGGACTCCGGGGCGCGAAGACCGTGTTCCTTTTCACGCTCCGGCAGCAGATGCAGCGCGCCGGCTGGCAGGTCATGACCCTGCTTCCCGCTATCCTCCTGCTGATCGGCATTCCTCTGGCGATGGTGCTGGTGCAGCTGAGCCAGGGGAAGGAAGAGAAAGCGACGGAGCTTTCCGCCGTTTACGTTGTGGACGAGACCGGCCTTCCCGGCGACTACGCCGTTCTGAACGAGGGTCTCAGCGAGATATTCACCGGGATCGAGTACGTCCCCGCGTCCGACGCGGATGCGGCCCTGGCTGCCGCCGCAGGCAGAGATCGGAGCCTGGTGCTGCTGGCCTCCTTTGGGGAGCAGGGCTATGAGCTGACGGTGCTCCGCCCGGAGGGTACGGTCCTCACCGCCTCCGACGCCTCCGCTTTCGCGAGCTTCCTGCGGGAGAACTACGCGATCCTGGCGCGGCAGCGCTCCGGCCTCACGGAAGCGCAGCTCGCAGAGCTGAGCAGACCCGTGACGTCCGACGCCTCCACCAGCGAGGAATACCGGGACGGGAGCCTCCGCAGCGGTTATGCCGTGGTGCGGGAGGTGCTGGAGCTTGTGCTGCCTTATCTGTGCATCATGGTCCTGTATTTCATGGTGCTCATCTACGGGCAGGGCATTGCCGGAAACGTGATCCTGGAAAAGAGCAGCAAGCTCATGGATACCATGCTCGTGTCCCTGCAGCCGGAGGGCATGATCCTGGGCAAGACCCTGGCCGGGTGGCTGGCGGGGGTGCTGCAGATGCTGGCATGGGCGGTGGGCTGCGCCCTGGGCTGCGTGCTGGGCCGCTTCCTGGTGCTGCAGATTGATCCCGGCAGCACCATGGGCATCCTCAGTTTCTTCGATATGCTGGGAGAGGCCTCCGGTCTCTTTACGCTCCCCGGCGTGCTCCTGGCCGCCGCCATCATTCTGGCGGGCTTCCTGATGTACTGCGCCATCGGCTCCATCGGCGGGGCCCTGGCCTCCAAGCCGGAGGATCTGGGCAGCTGCAACTCGCTCTTCACCCTGCTGCTCCTGGCCAGCTTCTTCCTCACCATGTTCGGGGAAAACAGCAGCGGCTCCAGGTCCCTGGTGGCCAACGCCGCCTGGATGAACTACGTTCCCTTTACCGCCGTCATGAGCACCCCGGCCCGGGCTCTGCTGGGCCAGGTGTCCGTTTATACGGCGCTGATCTCCCTGGTGCTGACCCTGGCCGTTGCCCTGCTGGCCGTCCTCCTCGCCGGGCGGCTCTACCGGCTCCTGGTCTTCCGCCGGGGCGATCCCCCCAAGCTGAAGGACGTTCCGGCCCTGCTGAAGGCGGGCGAGAAATGATCCGTTGCTTTTTCGGCAAATAGCGAGTATTATTCTCCCAAAAGCATCGTAAGGACGGAGCCAGAGAATGGATACTTTGCAGGAGCTGCGCCGCTTTGAGGCGCTTTACAACGGGAGCGACGACAGGTCGCAGACGTCCCGACAGGACGCCTGGGATCACCGTGCCGAAGACTGGGATAGGAAATACCGCAAGGAGAGCGAAAAGGAGCTTCACGAGGTCCGCATCCGGGATACGGCGGAGCGCCTGCGCGCCCGGGGCCTCCTGGGCCCGGAGAAGGACGTGGCGGACGTAGGCTGCGGCCCCGGACGCTTCGTGGCCGAGTTCGCCAAAACGGCCCGCAGCGTCCTGGGGACGGATATCTCGCCGAAAATGACGGAGTTCGGCGCGGAATACTGCCGGGAGCAGGGACTGGGCAACGTGCGCTTTCAGGCGGCGGATTTCCCCAATGCGGATATCCGGGCCCTGGGCTGGGAGAAGCGGTTCGACCTGGTCTTTTCCTCCATCACCCCGGCGGTGAGCGGGCTTCGGGGCCTGGAGAATTTTATGGCCATGAGCCGCGCCTGGTGCTTCAACGCCAGCTTCGTGTACAACGTCAACGAGCTGCAGGGGGATGTGATGCGCGCTCTCTTCGACCGGGAGCCCCGGCGGTATATGACCAGCCATTCCCACTGGTTCTATGAGCTGTTCAGTCTGCTGTGGTTCCGGGGTTACTACCCCGAATGCAGCTATTACAAGCAGTATCGGGAGATCCGTATCCCGGCGGACGAAAGCACCGCCGCCCGATACGCGGAGTTCCTGCTGGAGCCGGAGGAGGCCACGCAGGAGAACAAGCTGCGCATCCTCCGCTATCTGGAGGGCCGCGCCGATGCGGACGGGTCCGTCACCGAGATCAGCGATTGCTGGTACGGCTGGCTTTTGTGGGACGTGCGCGACCGGCACGACCGCTGACCCCGCGTTGGCAGCAAAAAAACGGACCGGAGCCGAAAGGCCCCGGTCCATTTTTGCCTGAGCGGCATTTACTTCATGCCGTTCTCGTAGGCTTCGATCATCTTCTTGACCATCTGGCCGCCGATGCTGCCGGCCTGGCGGGAAGAGATATCGCCGTTGTAGCCCTGCTTCAGGTTCACGCCGACCTCGTTGGCAGCTTCCATCTTGAAGCGGTCCATCGCGTCGCGGGCGGCAGGCACAACG
>JAFXUU010000047.1 GCA_017524845.1 Oscillospiraceae bacterium | reverse complement strand
TTCCGGGAGCATAGCTCAGCTGGGAGAGCACATGCCTTACAAGCATGGGGTCACAGGTTCGAGCCCTGTTGTTCCCACCATACGGCCCGGTAGTTCAGTCGGTTTAGAACGCCAGCCTGTCACGCTGGAGGTCGACGGTTCGAGCCCGTTCCGGGTCGCCATATGCCTCGGTAGCTCAGTTGGTAGAGCAGCGGACTGAAAATCCGCGTGTCGCCAGTTCGACTCTGGCCTGAGGCACCACCTGCCGGTCTTCGGCAGGCATCTGCGGGCGTAGCTCATTTGGCAGAGCGCCACCTTGCCAAGGTGGAGGTAGCGAGTTCGAATCTCGTCGCCCGCTCCATCAAAGAAACCTCTTTTGTCTGCAGGGACAGGGGAGGTTTCTTTGTTGCCTTTCCCGGTGGGGGCCGGCAGAATCCCGTGAATCGGACGACAGGAGGAGCAGCTTATGATCTTGCTGGTTATCGATATGCAGAAAGCCCTTGCGGTTGAGGACCTGTATGCATATGACGCCTTTATGGACAGCGCCGTCCGGCTCGTCGGCGCAGCGAGAAAAAACGGGGTCGAAGTCGTCTTCGTCCAGCATGACGCCGGATCCGGCAGCGGGCTGTCCGCCGGCGACGAGGGGTTTGAGATTATCGATGCGCTGCGGCCCGAAGCGGGAGAAAAAGTATACGTCAAGCATATCAACAGCTGCTTTGGCAATAAGGATTTCAAGGCGTATATGGAGCGGCAGGAGGACAAGCGCCTGATGATCATCGGCCTGCAGACGAATTACTGCATCGACGCTACCGTCAAGTCCGCTTTTGAGAGAGGGTTTGACGTGATCATTCCCGAGGGGAGCAACTCCACCTTCGACAATGATTACATGAGCGGAGAAACCACCGTCAGGTATTACAACGAAGACGTGTGGGAAGAAATCGTCGATTCCGTTACGCTGGAAGAAGCCATAGAGATGATGGGGCGTTGACGCTCTCCCGCCCATTGGCCTTTGGGAGAGCGTGAACGCTTCGCAGCGGCGGCATATCGGGATTTCTGCGGATTTGCAATTCCGCTCTTGACATTGCGGAAAATCTTGCTATAATACCCACATCCGATGCGGGCGTAGCTCATTTGGCAGAGCGCCACCTTGCCAAGGTGGAGGTAGCGAGTTCGAATCTCGTCGCCCGCTCCATCGCCGGAGCGGACTGCATGTCGTCCGCTCCGGCCTTTTTCAAAGGCCGGAGCTCATTCTTTTCGTCGCTCCTCTCAAAATGCGACTCGCTTCGCCGGACTCGCATTTTGCTTTTAAGGACGCAGGAGTTTTAACCGATTGCTGCAGGAAGGCCCCCGTTCCGTCTGGAACGGGGGTCTGTTTGCACCTCTCGGAAAGCGTTAAGCCCGCCAAGGACGCTGACGAAGATCAGGCCGCAAGGACTGTCGTATTCTAATGGAAGATTCGTATTGAAACCCGTTCGGGCGCCGCGGTTCATCCGCGGCGCCCGAAACAGCTCTCAGTCTTCGTTACCGGTTCTCGATGCTCACGTAGGGCCTGGGCCGGACGGCGCTCTTGTAGCCGGGGCGGATCAGGCGGTTGCAGGTGAGCACCTCCTCCATGCGGTGGGCGCACCACCCGGCGATACGGGCGATGGCAAAGAGGGGGGTCAGCAGCTCAACGGGGATGTCCAGCATGCTGTATACGAGGCCGGAATAGAGGTCTACGTTGGCGCACATGGGGATGTGCAGGCCCTTCTGCTCCATGATGAGAGGGATGCCCAGGCGCTCGATGCTCTCCAGCAGCCGGAATTCCTCCAGCCGCCCCTGCTTTTCGGCAGTTTCGGCGGCGAACTGCTTGAGCAGCACCGCCCGGGGATCGGAGATGGTGTAGACCGCGTGGCCCAGGCCGTAGATCTTCCCGCTCCGGTCGCCGGCCTCACCGGCCAGCAGCTTCGCCAGGTAATCCCGCACCTCGGCGTCGTTGCCGTAGTCCTTCACGTTGGCCTTGATGTCCTCAAACATCTCCATGACCTTTTTGTTGGCGCCGCCGTGGAGGGGGCCCTTCAGGGAGCCCACGGCTCCGGCGATGGCACTGTAGGTATCGGTGCCGGAGGAGGAGAGCGTACGGCAGACGAAGGCGGAGTTGTTGCCGCCGCCGTGCTCCGCGTGAAGGATGAGCATCAGGTCCAGCAGCTTTGCCTCCTCGTCGGTATAGCTCTTGTCGGAGCGCACCAGGCGCAGGAAATTCTCCGCCAGGGAGAGGTGCTCCTTGGGGATGTGGATGTTCAGGGACTTCCCGTCGTAATAATGGCGCTTCACCCGGTAGGCGTTGGCCACGATGGTGGGAAAACGGGCGATGAGCTGGATGCACTGGCGCAGGATGTTTTCCAGGCTCGTATCGTCCGGATTGTCGTCGTAGGAGTACATGGCCAGTACGCTGCGGCTCAGCTTGTTCATAACGGCCGGCGATGGGGCCTTCAGGATCATGTCCTCAAAGAAGCCGTTGGGGAGGGTCTGCCACTTGGCCAGCAGGGAATGGAAGTGGGCCAGCTGATCCGCAGTGGGCAGGGAGCCGACCAGCAGCAGATACGCCACCTCCTCATAGCCGAAGGTGCCCGACTGCCGGTGCGTGTTCAGAATATCCTCGATGGCATAGCCCCGGTAATACAGGCGGCCGGGGATGGGGATGCGCTCGCCGTCCTGCATGACGTAGCCCTGTACGCTGCCGATCTTGGTGACGCCCACGATGACGCCGGTCCCGTCGGAGTTGCGGAGACCGCGCTTGATGTTCTCGCTGCGGTAAAAGCTGCCGTCGATGGCGTATTCCGAGCGGATCTTTTCATAGAGGGGGCTGAAGCTCTCTTCGTAGAATTCCTGTTGTGCGTCCATATCCTGGCCTCCTTGGGAATAATGTACCGGATTATACTCGTCAATCCGTCGAATTGCAAGAGAAAAAACCGAAAATTCAAAAAATCGTGAATACGACGGAATCCGAGGGGGAATTACGGCCGGTTTTGCAGGAAAAAGAAAAACACATGCAGAAATTCAATTCGCTGCTTCCAAGAAGGGGCCGCTCATGGTATAATCTCTAAATTGATTCAGACACAACCGAACAGATAAGGGGATTCAAGGATATGAGCATTCTCAAGAGGACAGAAAGCGGCGTCTGGCTCACCCGGACGGGCCCGGTGACGGAGGGCCCGGACCTTCCCGCTCCCGAGGAGGGCCGGAAGCGCACCATGAGCTGGCCCATCCTTTCCGCCCATCAGACGGAGAAGGGCGACGGGCTCCTCCACCTCCGCTTCGACAGTCTGATCTCCCACGACATCACCTACGTGGGCATCATTCAGACGGCGATGGCCAGCGGCCTCACGGAGTTCCCCGTGCCCTACGTGATGACCAACTGCCACAACAGCCTCTGCGCCGTGGGCGGCACCATCAATGCCGACGATCACGCCTTCGGCCTTTCCGCTGCCCGGCGCTTCGGGGGCATCTTCGTGCCCCCCAACCAGGCGGTCATCCACGAATATGCCCGGGAAATGATGGTCGGCTGCGGCCGCATGATCCTGGGCTCCGACAGCCACACCCGCTACGGCGCCCTGGGCACCATGGGCGTGGGGGAGGGCGGTCCGGAGATCGTAAAGCAGCTCCTGCGGGACACCTACGACGTCGCCGCCCCGAAAACGGTGCTCGTCTGGGTCACCGGGAGCCCCGGGCACGGCGTCGGCCCTCACGACGCGGCCATCGCCCTGTGCGGCGCTACCTATAAGGACGGCTTCGTGAAGAACCGCATCCTGGAATTCGCCGGGCCCGGCGTCGCGAGCCTCCCCATGGATTTCCGCATCGGCATCGACGTGATGACCACGGAAACGGCAGCCCTCAGCTCCATCTGGGTGACGGACGCCCGTACGGAGGAATACTATGCCCGCCACGGCCGGGCGCAGGATTACCGTACCATCGCCCCGGGTGACGGCGCCTATTACGACGCCATGATCCACCTGGACCTGGACGCCTTGGAGCCCATGGCGGCCCTGCCCTTCCATCCCTCCGAGGCGGTGACCCTCCGGGAGCTCATCGCCGAGCCGGGGGACTGGCTCCGGGAGGCGGAAAAGCGGGCTCTCAGCCAGCTGGGCACGGAGCTCCGGCTGACGGACAAGGTCGTGGACGGCAAGCTCATGATCGACCAGGGCATCATCGCCGGCTGCGCCGGCGGCATGTTCGACAATATCGCGGAGGCGGCGGCCATCCTCAAGGGCGGCAGCGTGGGCTGCGGCGGCTTCGGCCTCTCGGTCTATCCGCCCAGCACCCCCGTCCTTCTGGAGCTGGAGCGCTGCGGGATCTCCGCCGAGCTCCTTGCGGCGGGGGCGGTGCTGAAGCCCTGCTTCTGCGGTCCCTGCTTCGGCGCGGGGGACGTGCCGGTGTGCTCCGGCCTCTCCGCCCGCCACACCACCCGCAATTTCCCCAACCGGGAGGGCAGCCGTCCGGCGGACGGGCAGTCCGCGGGGGTCGTTCTCATGGACGCCAGGAGCATCGCCGCCACGGCCTGCAGGGGCGGCGTCCTCACCTCCGCCGCGGAGCTGGACTACGCGCCTCCGGCGGCCTTTGAACGGCGCTTCGATCCCGCTCCCTACGAGAAGCGGGTGTGGTTCGGCTTCGGAAAAGCGGACGCCTCCCAGCCCCTCCGCTTCGGACCGAACATCGTGCCCTGGCCGGAGATCCCCGACTGCGGGGAGCATCTGCTGGTGAAGCTCTGCAGCGTCCTGGAGGACGAGGTCACCACCACGGACGAGCTGATCCCCTCCGGGGAGACCTCCTCCTACCGTTCCAACCCCCTGAAGCTGGCGGAGTTCGCCCTTTCCCGCCGGGATCCCGGCTACGTGGGCCGCTCCAAGGCCGTCCGGGCTTCGGAGGAGGAGCGGGCCTCCGGCGTTTACGGAGAGGAGCTGCGCGCCGTCATGGCGAAGCTGGGCCTCCCGGCGGAGCTTCTGGCCTCCGCCCGCGTGGGCTCCGCCATCTTTGCCCGCAAGCCCGGGGACGGCTCGGCCCGGGAACAGGCAGCCTCCTGCCAGCGCATCCTGGGGGGCTGCGCCAACATCTGCTATGAGTTTGCCACCAAGCGCTACCGTTCCAACTGCGTCAACTGGGGCATCCAGCCCTTCACCGTGGACAGAGACTGCGGCGTGACCTGGAAGGTGGGGGATTACCTCTTCGTGCCGCATCTGAAAACGGCGCTGCTGGAGCTCTGGAAGGAGCTGCCCGCCCGCCTCGTCTCCGGGGACACGGTGACGGAGCTCACCCTCCGCCTGGAGGGCCTCAGCGAGGAAGAACGGGATATCCTGCTGGCCGGCTGCCTCATGAACTGGTACCGGCAGGGAAAGGGGACGAAAGCATGAAGATCCGCATGAATCCCATCGCCGAGCTGGACGGCGACGAAATGACCCGCATCCTCTGGAAGCAGATCAAGGAGGAACTGCTGCTCCCCTTCGTGGAGCTGAATACGGAGTACTACGATCTGAGCCTGCCCCATCGGGACGAGACGGAGGATCGGGTGACCCTGGAGGCCGCCGAGGCCATCCGGCGTCTGCACGTAGGCGTCAAGTGCGCTACCATCACCCCCAACGCCCAGCGCATGGAGGAATACAAGCTCCATTCCCTGTGGAAGAGCCCCAACGCCACCATCCGCGCCGCCCTGGACGGCACGGTCTTCCGTACCCCCATCCTTACGGCGCGCATCAAGCCCTACGTCCGGGGCTGGGTGAAGCCCATCACCATCGCCCGCCACGCCTACGGGGACGTCTACAAGGCCGTGGAAATGAAGGTGCCCGGCCCGGGAAAGGCGGAGCTCGTTTTCCATGGAGCGGATGGGGAGCAGCGGCAGGAGATCTTCACCTTCCGGGGTCCCGGCGTTCTCCAGGGGATGCACAACCGGGACGATTCCATCGAGAGCTTCGCCCGGGCTTGCTTCGCCTACGCCCTGGGCCGGGGGGAGGATCTGTGGTTCTCCGCCAAGGACACCATCTCCAAGGTCTACGATGGGGATTTCCGGGAGATATTCCGGCGCATCTATGAAGAGGAATACCGCGCAGCCTTTGCGGAGAAGGGCATCTCCTATTTCTACACCCTCATCGACGACGCCGTGGCCCGGGTCGTGCGCAGCGAGGGAGGCTTCGTCTGGGCCACGAAGAACTACGACGGCGACGTGATGAGCGACATGATCTCCACCGCCTTCGGTTCTCTGGCTATGATGACCAGCGTCCTGGTCTCCCCGGAGGGCAACTACGAATATGAGGCGGCCCACGGCACCGTGACCCGCCACTATTACCGTTATCTCAAGGGGGAGAAGACCTCCACGAACCCCGTGGCCACCATCTTCGCCTGGACCGGCGCCCTGGGCAAGCGGGGTGAAATGGACGGGAACGAAGACCTGGCGGCCTTCGCCGCCCGGCTGGAGAAGGCGGTGCTGGATACCGTCGAGAGCGGCGTCATGACCGGGGACCTGGCCTCCCTCTGCCGGGGGAAGGACGTGCGCTCCGTGGACACGGAGGGCTTCCTCCGGGCCATCCGCGAAAGATTGGAGGCATAAATGAAGGAACTGCTGGTCAGCGGCCGGAGCCTGCCGGAAGCCTATCACGCCTCTCTCCGCGCGCTTTCCGAGCATGGCGAGCTTACCCCCTGTCCGGACTACAACACGAACCAGAAGGAGCTGAGCATGACCCTCTTCGTGGAGGAGCCGCTCAGCGAGCCGCTGATCTCCAAGCTCTTCATCGGCGGCTACCGGGAGCTGGAGCAGTATCGGCAGGAGATGCTGGACGGCATCCTGGACTTTGAGATCGAAAAGGGGAACTGGGCTTATACCTATCATTCCCGTATGGCGGAGCAGCTGCCCTTCATCCAGCGGGAGCTGCGCCGCAACCCCTATTCCCGCCGGGCGGCGGTGGACGTGCGGGACTGGAGGCACGACGCCGCCGAGGGGAACGAGAACCCCGCCTGCCTGCAGCACCTGCAGTTCTTCATCCGGGACGGGAAGCTGCACCTGAAGGTGCTCTTCCGCTCCAACGACGCCTGCAAGGCCACGTATATGAACGCTTTTGCCCTCATCATGCTTCAGAAGCGCATGGCGGACGCCCTGGGCGCCGCCATGGGGACCTATACCCACAGGGCCAACTCCTTCCACTGCTACGAGCGGGATTTTCCCCTGCTGGAGGGCTATATCCGCCGCCTGGACAACGGGGAGGACGTGACCTACGACTATGAGGGCGACTGGGAAGACCTGATGGCCGAGGCGCGGCCGGAGATCGCCCGGGCCGTGGAAAAGCTCAAGCGGGACCAATGAAGAAAAGCAGGCTCCTCAGCTCCCTGCTCCTCGTCCTCACCGCCCTCATCTGGGGCTCCGCCTTTGTGGCCCAGCGTGTGGGACTGGACTATGCCGGACCTTTGGCCTTCAACGGGGTGCGCAGTCTCATCGGCGCGGCGGTGCTGGTTCCGGTCTGGCTCCTGTTCCGGCCCCGGAGCGGGGTGGACCGGAAGAAGACCCTCCGGGCCGGGGCGGTATGCGGCGTGATCCTCTTTGCGGCGGCCAACCTGCAGCAGGCGGGCCTGGCCTATACCGAGGTGGGGAAGGCGGGCTTCATCACCACCTTCTATATCATTCTGGTGCCGATCCTGAGCGTCTTTGCCCGCAAAAAGCCTGCCCCCTTTCTCTGGATCGCGGTGGCCCTGGCCCTCTGCGGCCTCTGGTTCCTCTGCATGCAGCCGGGCGCCTTCACCGTGGGGCGGGGGGATCTCATGGAGCTGGGCTGCGCCTTCTTCTTCTCCCTGCAGATCATGGTGATCGACCGTTATGCGGAAACTGCCGACGGGGTGCTTCTGAGCTGCGTCCAGTTTGCCGTCAGCGGCGTTCTGAGCCTTCTGGCTTCCATCTTTCTGGAAGCGCCGGACTTCCGCGTGCTCTTCCGGGGATGGGCGCCCCTTCTCTATACGGGCGTTCTCAGCTGCGGCGTGGGCTATACCCTGCAGATCCTGGGGCAGAAACACCTTCATCCCACGGTGGCCTCCCTGCTTATGAGCCTGGAATCCACCTTTTCCGTGCTGGCGGGCTGGCTCATCCTGCACCAGGCCCTCAGCGCCCGGGAGCTGGCGGGCTGCGGCTTCATGCTGGCGGCCGTGGTGCTGGCGCAGCTCTCCCCGTCCGGGAAGCCGAAGGAGGGCCCCGCCGCCCCTTGACTTCCGCAGCTCCCTTTGCTAGAATCGAAACAGTATTGAGGAAAAGAGGCGCAGAGATGTTCCTGAAGTGATCCGAGCGTTATGGTCAGCGGCAGCCCGGCGGCGCCGGGCAGGCTGGTGCTGTCATGATGCGGATCGCTTCCCCTTCCGCACCCCGCCCGGGGTGGGGGAGGACCTGACTGCGCAGCCTCTCTCCGTGCAGCCGAAAGCTCCGTTTTGACAGCATGATGCCGCCGAAACGGAGCTTGTTTGTATATATGGAGGCGCTATGCTGGAACTGAAGGATATCACGATCCAACTGAAAAAGGACGGCAGGATGCTGGCCGAGGGCTTTTCCTTCACCCTGGGAAAGGGGGACAAGGCGGTGATCGTCGGGGAGGAGGGCAACGGAAAATCCACCCTGCTGAAGGCTGTGTACGACCCCTCTCTGGTGGAGGAGTACTGCGAGTTTTCCGGCCTTGTCACCGCCCGCGGCCGCCTGGCCTATCTTCCGCAGCTCATGGAGGGGCGGCCGGCGGCAATGAGCCTGGGAGAGTATTTCGAGGGCACGGAGTATTACCGTCACCCGGAGGTGCCGGAGAGCCTGGGCCTACGCCCGGAATTTTTCTTCGGCACGCAGAAGCTGGGGAGCCTTTCCGGCGGAGAAAAGGTGAAGGCCCAGCTGGCCCGTCTTCTCCTGGGGGAGCCGGACGTGCTCCTGCTGGACGAGCCCACCAACGATCTGGATCTGCCCACCCTCCGCTGGCTGGAGGGCTTCCTGCGGGACACCCGCCTGCCCGTGCTCTACATCTCCCACGACGAGACCCTCATCGAGAACACCGCCAACGTGATCCTGCACATGGAGCAGCTCATACGCAAGACCCGCTGCCGCATCACGGTCACCCGGGAGGACTACCGCAGCTACCTGGCCCGGCGGCGGCAGAGCTTCGACCGTCAGGCCCAGGTGGCCCGAAAGCAGCGGGACGAGCACGAAAAGCAGCAGCGGCGCTGGCAGCAGATCTACGACCGGGTGGATCACGAGCAGCGCAGCATCTCCCGGCAGAACCCCTCCGGCGGCCGTCTGCTGAAAAAGAAGATGCACAGCGTCATCGCTACGGGGAAGCGGCTGGAACGGGAGACGGAGGATTTCACGGAGTTCCCGGAGGAAGAAGAAGCCATCATCACCTTCTTCGACCCGGCCGTTCGCCTGCCAGCGGGAAAGACGGTGCTG
The DNA here is from genome assembly GCA_017524845.1 of Oscillospiraceae bacterium. Taxonomy (GTDB): domain Bacteria; phylum Bacillota; class Clostridia; order Oscillospirales; family Oscillospiraceae; genus UBA1774. The sequence goes on along the minus strand of JAFXUU010000047.1, from coordinate 9,750 downwards.
GACTGGTCGAGCCCCCAACTCACCGTGGGGGAGCGGGTGCTGGCCCGGGACGTCTCCCTCCGCGTCGCCGGACCCGCAGCCGTGGGGATCACCGGCCGTAACGGCGCGGGAAAGTCCACCCTCCTCCGGGCCCTGTGGGAGGAGCTGCGGCCGCGGCGGGACCTGCGGGCCGCCTATATGCCCCAGGATTACGCCGAGGTGCTGGACTATGCCCGGACCCCGCTGGAGCACCTTTCAGCCGTCTACGACAAGGAAACGCTCACCCGTGCCCGGAGCTGTCTGGGCAGCATGCGCTTCACCCGCGAGGAGATGACGGGAAAGATCGCCGCTCTCAGCGGGGGCCAGCGGGCAAAGCTCCTGCTGCTGGATATGGTGCTCCAGGGGGCGAACGTCCTTCTGCTGGACGAGCCCACCCGGAATTTCAGCCCCCTCTCCGCTCCGGTGGTGCGTGCCGCCCTGCGGGAGTTCGGCGGGGCGATCATCAGCGTCTCCCACGACCGCAAATATCTGTCGGAGGTCTGTACGGCGGTGTACGAGCTGACGCCGGAGGGCCTGCGGCGCGTCGAAGTTCCGTAACGCGAGAAAAAACGCAGGGAGACCCCCTTCGTCATTGCGAAGCCCCGCATGGGGCCGCGGGAATCCGTTCCCCGCCGTTCAGGGGACGGATTCCCACGCCGGTGCAGGAACCGGCCCGGAATGACGGGGGTCTCCCCGCAATCTGCAGCGCCCCTTTATTCCATAGAGAAAATGGCGTCGTAGGAGGCGCCGAGGATCTCCTTCAGCAGCAGGATCTCGTCCGGATACAGATGGCGCTGGCCCACCTCGATCTTCGCGACGGCGCTTCTCGTTATGTCGCAGCCCCGCACCTGCAGCCGCGCCGAAAGCTGCTCCTGGGTCAGACCGGCTTTTTCCCGCAAGGCCCGGATGTTCTGTCCGATACGCCTCTCGACGGCAGCGTTCATCCTTCGCCTCCCTGCACCTGTATGAGAACATTCCGCTTGACAATAGAATAGCCGCGTGTTTAACTGTTACTGCACCTATATAGGTGCAATAAGAGAACGGAGGCAATTCCTTGGATCGGAGGCGGCAAGCGGCAGGGGGCGGGGCAGACCGCGCGCCCGGCCCGGACATTCTGCGGCTGGGAGCCATGCTGATGGTGATCATCCTGCATATCCTGGGGCAGGGAGGCATCCTGGACGCGGCGCAGCCTGGCTCCGGCGTCTGGTACGCCGCCTGGGGCCTGGAGTGCCTCTGCTACTGCGCCGTGGACTGCTGCGGGCTGCTTTCCGGTTATCTGAGCGGCGGACACAGGCAGCGCTTCAGCCGGCTGGCGCTCCTCTGGCTGGAGACCGTGGTCTGGTCGCTGCTGTATTTCGCCCTCTTCCGGCTGCTGTCGCCGGAGGCCGTGGGACGGCAGGCGCTGGTGAACGCCCTGTTCCCGGTGATGCGGCGGCAGTATTGGTATTTCACCGGCTTTTTCGGCCTGTCCGTTCTGCGGCCCGTGCTGGACGCGGGGCTGGATCGGGTGGGGAGCCGCCGGGCCACTGCCCTGTTTTTTCTGCTCCTTGCCGTCTACTGCGTCCTTCCCGGCCTCATGTATTCCGACGCCTTCCGTCTCCACGGCGGTTATACCGTGCTGTGGCTGCTGATCCTCTATCTTCTGGGGGCGCTGCTGGGAAAGAGCGGCTTCCTCCGAAGCCTGGGGCCCTTTCCTCTCCTCACGACCGCCGCGCTCTGCCTGGCACTGACCTTCGCCACGGTCCTCCGGCCCATCTCGCTTCCGGATTTCGGCACCTTCACGCTTCTGAACTACATTTCCCCCACGGTGCTCCTTTTCGCCGCGTGCCTGCTGCTGCTCTCTGTCCGGGCGGGACCGCGGGCCGGGTCACGGCTGCTCTCCGGTCTGTCCGGGGCTTCCTTCGGCGTGTATATCCTCCATACGAACCCCCTCCTGTGGCAGCTTGCGTACCGGCCCGGCTGCCTGCGTTCCTGGGCGGGCCTCCCTGCCGCTGCCCTTGTCGTCCGGGTGCTCGTCTCCGCCGCCGGGAGCTATCTGCTTTTCGCTTTGCTTTCATCCCTGCTGGCGCTGCTCTTCCGCCGCCTGGGGCTTCCCGCGCGCCTGGAAGGACTGGAAGCGCGGGTGCGCAGAGGTATCGGCGGGGAATGAGCGGAAGACGAAAACGCGAAACGCCGCTTTCCCCGAAAAGGGAAGGCGGCGTGCGCTTTTGCGGTTTTCACTGTGCCGGGCCCCGGACGGCGAAGGAACGCCGCCGGGGCCGGTATTCGGATCGGCCGGGTTACACGCCCAGCTCGAAGCGGTTGATGTAGTCGTCCTGGTCGGCCTTGGACATATGGGTGAAGTAGGCGGAGAAGCCCGCGATGCGGACGATCAGATCCTGATAATCCTCCGGATGCTTCTGCGCCTCCCGCATGACCTCGCTGTCCGCCACGGTGAAGTGGTATTGGATGCCGCCCAGCTTGAAGTAGGTGGAGATCAGGTTCCGCACCTTGGCCGTGGCGTCGTCCCCTTTGACGGAGTTTGCGTCGAAGCGGGAGTTGATGGCGCCGCCGCAGCGGAGCTTCACCCAGGGCATCTTGGCGACGCTCTTTACGTAGGCCAGCGGCCCGTTCTTGATGCAGTCCTGCCGCGGGTCGGAGGAGATGGAGAGGGGATCGCCGGTCTTGCGCCCGTCGGGCGTGGCCCACTGGAAGCGCCCGCCCATGACCCAGGCCAGGTCCAGGGCGCCGCAGTTGTTGGTGCCGCAGTTGACGCCGGGGCGGGAGTTGAAGTAGTCCACCCAGAGGTTGGTGAACCAGACCACCAAGGAATCCGGCCCGTCGTCGTCGTTGCCGTAGTGCTCCAACGTGTTGAGGATGCGCTGGCGCAGCATTTCGTGGCCCTCCCAGTTGGCCGCGATGGCGTCGTACAGCTCCCTGGTGGTGACGGTCTTATCCTCGAAGCAGAGCTTCTTGATGGCGTAGAGGCTGTCGCCGATGGTGGCGATGGCGTTGATCATGCTGCCCATGCCGTTGTAGGTAGCGCCGCCCTCGCTCACGTCCTTGCCCTTTTCCAGGCAGCCTTCGGTCATCATGGAGGCGGAGAGGATGGGCCAGTAGGTGCGGAAGACCAGGGCCGCGAAATGGTACATCCGCGCCATCTTGTCGATGTAGTGCTTGGCCTGCCGTTCGAATTCCGCCTGCAGCTCCTCGAAGGTATCGTATTCATAGAGCTTCTTGCAGGGCAGATCGCCCTTCCGGTGACTCATGGGATCCTCGTTGCCGTGGATGATGTACTGCAGCACGCTGATGGGACCCGCGCCCGCGCCGAAGGAGCCGCAGTTGGCCGCCATGGACCACTCCTTGCCGCTGATGGCGGGCTCCACGCAGCCGAATACCGCGTACTGCCGGGCGTCCTCGATGGGCACCCCCCTGTCCAGCATGGCCTGGATGAGCACGTCGTCGTTGTTGAACTGGGGCATGCCGCCGCTGCGGATGGAGCACTGGATGGCGATGGCCCAGATCCGGTCCGGGGTGTATTTGTTGATGCGCAGCGCCAGGCTGGGCTCCGCCACCTTCAGCCGCAGGTAGCCCAGCAGCACCATTTCCGTGACGATGTTGTAGACGCCGGCCTTGCCGTCGGGCGTCATGCCGCCGATGGTGATCAGGCTGCCCGCGGCGATGTTCTGGCCGCCGCCCTGGAGGTCGAAGAAGGTGCGGCCCGCAGCGTGGGCGTCGATCAGCTGCTGGTTGTTGGGCTTGGGGAACATGATGATCTCGTCGCCGATGTGGAGCACGAAGGCGTCGATCAGCTCCTGGGCGGTCTCCCGGGTCAGGCGGCCCTCGGCGATGTCCTTTTCGGCCAGGGGGCCCAGGAACTCGTCGATGAGGCCGGGGCTGTCGGCCCAGTGGGTACCGTCGGCGATGAGCAGGTAGAGGTAGAAGAAGAGGCTCTGAATGCCCTCCCAAAGGGTCCTCGCCGGGTGCTCCATGATCCAGTCGCAGGAGTCCGCCATCTGCAGAAGCTCCGCCTTCCGCACGGGATCGGCCGTCTCTGCGGCCTTTTTGCGGCAGCCCTCGGCATAGCGCTTGCTCATCTGGATCATGCCGTCGCAGACCTTGATGTAGGCCATGTAGAAGAGCTCGCTGCGCACGTTCTCCGCCGTGGTGTTGGCCCGGATGGCCTCCAGCTTCTCCTGGGCGATGCGCTTGCACTCGCCGAAGCCCACGGTCACCGCCCGCTTGTAGTTGGGGCAGAAGTGGCCGGGATAGCTGCCGGAGAGGAACTTGCCCAAGTTCATGTTGCCGCCGGGGCCGCCCATCCGCATGGGCATGAAGTCCTCCGGCATGAGGCCGATGGCCAGGGCGGCGATGTTGTTGTCCTCCCAGAACTTGGCGGCCTCCAGGATCCACTCCCGGTCCGCGTCGTCCACCCAGACGCTGCCCGGCACCTGCCAGGCGGCCTTGAAGCGCTCGTCGGTGTCGCCGAAATTGGATTCGATCCAGCTGATGGAGGTCTGCTCGATGTCGAAGTGGACGGTGCGGCAGTGCGGCCCGGCGTCGCCCAGGAAGATATCGTCGTCGTCGATGTTGATCTCCCGGGTGGTGAGCCAGGTGTAGAGGTAGCCGGCCCGCTTCAGGATGGGGTACTCGTTCTTGTGGGTCCTGTAGTACTCGGTGATGATGCGGTTGCGTTCAAAGTTCAGGCGCAGGTCCTTGTTGATGCGCTTGCGCTTCTCCTTGAGACCGAGGATTCGCGCGGTCATGGGATAATCGAAGTTTTCCATGGGTCCTCCTTTCGCTGTCAGAGCGTCTTTATTATAATTCTTCTTCATTTTAATGGATTTGGCACGGCAGACCGCGGGCCTTGAAGACCTCCAGGGCCTTTTCCATAAAGGCGTCGGAGGGAGGCGCGACGTTCTTCAGCCGGTAAGTCCAGCCCAGCCGGGGGTACTTGACCCGCCCCGCCTGGTGGTAGGGCAGCAGCTGCACCAGCTTCACCGCGTCCCCCAGCTCTGCGCAGAAATCCGCCGTGGCGGCGATGTTCTCCGGGCTGTCGTTCAGCTTGGGGATGACGGGGAAGCGGACCTGCAGCGCCCCGCCGTGGGAGGCGATATAGCGGGCGTTGTCCAGGATCAGCGTGTTGGGCACGCCCGTGAGCTTCTCGTGGCGGTAAGAGTCCATGTGCTTGATGTCGTAGAGGAAAAGATCGATCCAGGGCAGGATCCCGGCAAAGCGCTCCGTGGGGGCGAAGCCGGTGGTGTCCAGGCAGATGTGGATGCCGCTGTCCTTCAGCCGCCTGCAGAGGTTGAGGGTGAAGTCGAACTGGGACATGGCCTCCCCGCCGGAGACGGTCACGCCGCCCTCGCCCTCAAAAAAGACCGCGTCCTTCATGAGGCGAGCGTAGACCGTGTCCACGTCCGTCTCCCACCCGGCCACGTAGAGCGCCTTGGGGATGCAGACCTCCGTGCACTTCAGGCAGCCGGTGCACTTCGCCCGGTCGATCTCCGGCCGGATGACCGTTTCCTCGGTGCCCGTGCGCTTGACGGGCCCGCCCCGGGTGAGGGCCCCTTCCGGGCAGGCTTTGATGCAGGCGTCCTCGCACGCTTCCGCCCCGATGCACTTCACGTCCAGCCAGCTCAGCTGGAAGCCGAATTCCTGGGATTCCGGGCTGTGGCACCAGAGACAGCGCAGGGGACAGCCCTTGGTGTACACCGTGGTGCGGATGCCTGGCCCGTCGTGTACCGCATAGCCCTGGATATCGTAAATATGCCCTTTGGCGTTGACGTATGCCTCTTCCACCGCGCCGACTCCCTTCTCTCGCTCAGACTGTTTCGATCATAGCTTGTATTATATAACATTTCCGTTGCCGCGGCAAGCCTTTCCTTTCGTCTGCGCCGATCGAATTGCTGCGGCCCCGGCGGCAGGACGGCGGCGGACGCGGCCCTTGTCCTCTTAATTGATAATTGACAATCCGGCGCGCAGGCTTTACAATATACGGTATGGAAAAATACCCACATTATATGGAGGTCAACCCATGGAAGAAAAGAAAGCGAGCGTGGGAGCGAGGGTAACGCAGGAGGCCGCCGCAGGGCAGGCCGCCGCAGCCATCAATTCCATGCCGGCAGCGCTCACCACATTCCGCTGCCCCCTTGACGGCCGTGTGTTCGCCAGCTACGCAGATCTGGTGGATCACTACAACGCCGAGCATCCCGACAGCGTCGTCCCCATCACCGTCAACCTCACCATCAACGGGAAGAACTGCGAGATTCTTCTCGAGCCCCACTGGACCCTGAAGCAGGCTCTGCAGTTCAAGCTCGGGCTCACCGGCGCCAAGCACATGTGCGACCGCGGCGCCTGCGGCTCCTGCACCGTCATCATGGACGGGCGGCCCATCCTCAGCTGCCAGATCCTGGCCGCCGAGTGCGAGGGCTTCGCCATCCAGACCGTGGAGGGCATCGCCGCCGATCCCAAGTGGAAGCCCCTCATCGACGCCTACTGCAAGTGGGACGCCATGCAGTGCGGCTACTGCACCCCCGGCTTCCTGGTCACCGCCAAGTGCCTGCTGGACCGCAATCCGCACCCCACGGAAACGGAGATCAAGAAGGCCCTCAGCGGCAACATCTGTATCTGCGGCACCTACCCCCGCCACAGCCAGGCCATCCTGGAGGCGGCCGAGATCATCGGAAAGGAGGGCAACTGAGCAATGGCTGACATCGCCGGAAAAAACGGACAGAGAGAGGAGTTCCGCGTCGTAGGCAAGCCCAATAAGCCCGGCATCCTCTCCTACGCGCAGGCCTCTGGCGTGGCCAAGTTCGGCGCGGACTACACCGCACCCGACATGCTGCACGCCAAGTTCCTCCGCAGCCCCTATGCCCACGCGAAAATCAATTCCATCAACACCGAGAAGGCCTGGAGGGTCCCCGGCGTGGTGGACATCGTCCTCTGGGACGATCCGGACCTCATGGGTCTGGGCGGCATGCCCTTCGGCCCCCCGAAGTCCTATCTGGGCAACGTGGCCCATCAGGAAAACCAGGAGGTCGGCGCCATCGTGGTGGCCGAGAGCGAGGACGCCTGTGAGGAGGCTCTCCGCGCCCTGGAGGTGGACTGGGAGGTCCTGCCCTTCATCGTGGACCTCCGCGAGGGCGGCACCAATCCCGACCTGCCCGTCATCCGCAGTCCCGAGGACGAGGGCGGCGGCGATATGTTCGGCGGCCGTCCCAGCCGTCCCAAGGAGGGCAACTGGAGCTTCACCGACAAGATCGAGGGCGACATGGCTGCCGGTGAGGCCGCGGCCGACTACGTCATCGAGTACGACACCAACATGCCCATCTTTGCCTCCCTGATCCCCAACGCCACCGGCTCCATCGCCTGGTGGTTCGACGATCCCTATCACGGCCCCGGCAAGTCCCTCCACATCGAGGGCGCCGTGCAGCGCCGCGGCAACATCGCCCAGATGTACCACGTGTCCAATGAGAAGTGCGTGCAGGAGGGCCTGTTCCACGGCGGCAAGTACTGCGACTGGAGCCTGCGCAAGAGCCAGGAGATCACCCCCCTGCTGGCCAAGCGCACCGGCCGCCCCGTCCGCTGCGTCAACACCCGCGAGGAGACCTTCGACTTCCTCATGAACCAGCGCCTCTGCCACCTGCGCATCGGCTTCACGAAGGAAGGCCTCATCACCTTCATCGACGACCAGTCCATCGCGGACGGCGGCCGTCCCGGCAACTCCTCCTTCGGCACCACCGGCGACATGGGTTACGGCCCTTACTACACCCTCAAGTGTGAGAACATCTCCCAGCGCTACAAGGTCGTGGACACCAACACCGGCATGATGTATACATCCGGTCAGCACTGCCCCTTCAACTGGGACACGCTCACCATGGGCATCCATATCATCGCCGAGAAGCTGGGCATGTATCCCATCGACGTCGCCCGGCTGAACCTGCACGGCCCCACCAGCCAGAAGGACACCGACAGGGTCCCCTCCTTTGAATACTGCCTGGAGGAGGGCAAGAAGCTGGCTGACTGGCACTGGCATCCCAACCGCGCCAAGCGTCTGCCCGACGGACGGCTCCACGGCGCCTCCTTCCGCTATCAGATGTGCCCGCGCCACGCCTTCTCCGGCTACGACTGCAAGCTGGAGCTCAGAAACGGCGTCGTCCATCTGCCCACCCAGGGCCCCTGCACCGGCATCTACGCCGTGGAGGCCAACGCCATGACCGTGGCGGAGGAGCTGGGTCTGGAATATGAGGACATCTCGGTGGATTTCGACTACCGGGAGACCTTCACCCCCGTGGGCGGCGGCTCCGACGGCACCACCGCCTCCTCCTGGGCCATGAAGGAATGCGCCAACATCCTGAAGGAGAAGATCCTGGAATCCGCCATCCGCGCGGCCAACAATCCGCCTCCCCCCAGCATGTTCGGCGGCTTCGGCGGCGGCCCCAAGAAGGAAAACCCCCTGAAGGGACACACCCCCGACGAGCTGGATATGATCGGCGGCATGGTCTGCCTGAAGTCCGATCCCAGCCAGGGCATGCCCCTCAAGCAGGCCACCAGTGAAAATCTCTTCGCCACCTATTCCGGCCGTCCCCCCGCATCCCTCTGGAGCCTGGGCATGGGCAAGATGCTGGACACCATGAACACCGCCTACTGTGAGGTCGCCGTGGACGAGGATACCGGCGAGGTGGAGATCCTGAAGCTCACCGTCGTGGCCGACCCCGGCAAGGTCATGCGTCTTACCTCTCTGGAGAGCCAGATTGATCAGGTCATGTTCTTCAGCCAGGGCTGTCAGCTTCTGGAGGAATACGTCTACGACCAGCACACCGGCGTCCGCCTGAACGCGAACATGATCGACTACAAGAAGCCCACCCCCATGGATGTGCCCAGCGTGAACCGCAAGTTCCTGGAGTCGAGGGCGGGCAACGCGGCCTACGGCGCCAACGGCATCAGCCACAGCCTGTGCAACACCCACCTCATCATCATCGCCATTTACAACGCCACCGGCGTGTGGGTGGACCCGCCCGCGACCCCCGACAAGGTGCTCAAGGCACTGGGCAAGATCTAAGGAGGGAAAGACATGAAACCGTTTAATCATCTGAACGCCAAGAGCCTGGATGAGGCCATTGCCGCCCTCCAAAAAGGAGAAGCCAATGTGATCGCCGGCGGCATCGACCTGCTGGGCACCCTGAAGGACAATATCACGCCCGAGTATCCCCGCACCGTCGTCAACATCAAGACCATCCCCGGCCTGGACTATATCAAGGAAGAGGACGGCGTGCTGAAGATCGGCGCCACCACCCGCCTGGCCGACATCGCCCTCAGCGAGCTGGTGAAGAAGGCCGCCCCCGCCCTGGCGGAGGCCGCCGAGGCCACCGCCAGCCCCGCCATCCGCGAGATGGGCACCATCGGCGGCAATATCAACCAGCTGCCCCGCTGCTGGTATTTCCGCAAGCTGGAAAACCGCTTCAACTGCGACCGCAAGGGCGGCAATACCTGCTACGCCATCCAGGGCGACAATCGCTACCATTCCATCTTCGGCGGCCTGAAGCCCCACGCCAGCCCCTGCACTCAGGAATGCCCCGCCGGAACCGACATCCCCGCCTACATGGCCGAGCTCCGCAAGGGCAACTGGGACGCGGCGGCGAAGATCATCCTGAAGGCCAACCCCCTGCCCATGTTCACCGCCCGCATCTGCCCCCATCCCTGCCAGGATAAGTGCAACCAGTGCGAATACGGCGACGGCGTGAACATCCA
>JAFXUU010000046.1 GCA_017524845.1 Oscillospiraceae bacterium | reverse complement strand
ATACCGCTGCAATCTGCCTGCCGTCGGTTCCGGCGTCGGCGCGGCCGCAGCCGCGGGGGAGGGCTCCGGCGCAGCCTTCGGCCGAACGGCGCAGGAAGCAAGGGTTATTAGACAGATCGCAGCCAGCATGAGCGCCGAAATGCGTTTCATTGGGTCCTCCTTTCCGGGTTTCCCCGTCCGTACCGCGAAACGCGGCATTCATTCTGCGGTCTTCGGCGGCCTTGTAGCCGCCAGGGTCACCGTGACGCCCCAGCGACGCAGCTCCTCCACCGGGGAGAAACCCGCTTCCCGGAGGAGCGCAGTTTCCCACTGTACGGTGAGGGGCGTGTCGCAGTGCACGAGGATATTCTCTCCCAGCCCCGCCTCTCTCCGCAGCAGTCCCAGTTCTTCAAAGGCGGCCGCCGACTCCTCCTCGGAGTCCGCGAAATAGTCTGTGAGGATAAAGCGGCCTCCGGGCTTCAGGGCGGCCAGCAGGGAAGCGTACAGCGCCGCCTTTTGCTCCGGGGTAAAGTGGTGGAGAGATTCCACGGAAACGGCGGCGTCAAAGCGTTCCTCCCCCAGGGGCAGCTCCAGATAGGAACCGCGGATGAGCTCCAGCCGCCTGTGGGGGAACTTTCCCCGCAGCGCCCGGAGCATGGCTTCGGAGAGATCGATCCCCGTGACCTCCGCCTCGGGACAGCGCCGGAAATAGGCTTCCAGCTCCAGACCCGTGCCGCAGCCCAGGTCCAGGATCCGGGCCGGCGCGGCGGGCAGCAGGGAGGCGGTATAGGGGTAAAACTCCGCCGCCCCCTCGATATCCCGCAGCATATGCCTGTCGTAGTCTGACAGACGGGCCTCGAAAAAGGCGTCCATGGCTTCCAGCATGTGCTCAGCCCTCGGGAATGTCCTGATAGAACTCGGCCAGCAGCAGGCCGGGGTTCTTCTCCCGGGCCCAGCGCAGGGCCCAGGCCCCATTGAAGATCAGCAGGTCGCCGCCCCGCACGTCCTTTACCCACATCGTGTCGCTGGTGAGGTCGAAGTCCTCGGCGCTGAACTCCGGGTTCTGCACCCGGCGGATCAACTCGTGGGCGATGTCCCGGCGCAGGTATTCCACGCCGTATTCGCTCTGCATGCGGAATTTCAGCACGTCGAACTGCAGAACGCCCACGACGCCCACCACGACCCGTTCCATGCCGCTGCCCGGATAGAAGAAAATCTGGATGGCGCCCTCCTGGGCAAGCTCGGTCATGCCCTTGGCAAACTGCTTGCGCTTCATGGAATCCACCTGTTCGATCACGGCGAAATGCTCCGGCGCGAAGGTGGGGATGCCCGCGAAGCGGACGTTCTGCCCCGCCTCGCAGACGGTATCGCCGATGGAGAAGACGCCCGGATCGAAAACGCCGATGATGTCCCCGGCGTAGGCCTCGTCGATCACGTCCCGCTCCTGGGCCATCATCTGCTGGGGCCTGCTGAGCCGGAGGGTCCTGCCGCCCTGGAGATGGTAGTATTCGCTGCCCCGCAGGAACTTGCCGGAGCAGATGCGCAGGAAGGAGATGCGGTCCCGGTGGGCCTTGTTCATGTTGGCCTGGATCTTGAAGACAAAGGCGGAGAAATGCCCGTCCAGGGGAGCCACCGTGCCGCCCTCCGCGTTCCTCCGGGGCAAGGGACCGGTGGTGAGGCGCAGGAAGCTCTCCAGAAACTGCTCAACGCCGAAATTGTTGAGGGCGCTGCCGAAAAACACGGGGCTCAGCTTTCCCCGGTGCACCCGTTCCAGGTCGAAGTCCTCTCCGGCGCCGTCCAGCAGCTCCGCCTGCTCCTCCAGCACCTCCAGATAGTGGGCGGGGATGCGCTCCTCCAGGGCCGCCCGGTCGCTGAGATCGATGGCCACGGATTCCAGGCGGCTGCGTCCGGCGTGGAAATCGTCGTAGGTCAGCACCTTCCGGCTTCCCCGGTCGTAGATGCCCTGGAAGGTGGCGCCGCAGCTGATGGGCCAGTTCATGGGGTAGGTGCCGATGCCGAACTCCGTTTCCAGCTCGTCCAGCAGCTCGAAGGGGTCCCGGGCCTCCCGGTCCAGCTTGTTGATGAAGGTGAAGATGGGAATGCCCCGCATGGCGCAGACCTTGAAGAGCTTCCTCGTCTGGGGCTCGATGCCCTTGGCCGCGTCGATGACCATCACCGCGCTGTCCGCGGCCATGAGGGTGCGGTAGGTGTCCTCGGAGAAATCCTGGTGTCCCGGAGTGTCCAGGATGTTGATGCAGTAGCCCTCATATTCAAACTGCATGACGGAGGACGTGACGGAGATGCCCCTCTGCTTCTCCAGCTCCATCCAGTCGGAGGTGGCGTGTTTGTCCCCGTGCTTGCCCTTGACGGAGCCTGCCGACTGGATCGCGCCTCCGTAGAGGAGGAGCTTTTCCGTCAGCGTGGTTTTCCCGGCGTCGGGATGGGAAATAATGGCGAAGGTACGCCGCCGCTCGATCTGCTGCCTGGTGATCTGATCCATTTTGCCGCTCCTTCCGTAAAAACCGATTCAGTATATCCGATTTCAGGCCCCGGCACAAGGGGAAATTTACGCCCGCAGGCATCGGCGGCGGCGGAGGGCAGGGGGATGACGAAACGCCGTTTCGGCGGACGGCACGGCTCCGACAAGACGTAAGACGTACAAAGGAGGCATCCGGATCGCTCCGGATGCCTCCCGATGGGGTTCATTTCGATCGCCGGTCAGATGGCGCCGCGCCTCTTCCCGGTCCTCAGACGCTTAATGGGTGGCCATGAATTCGTCGTAGTAATCCTGATAAATGGCCTTGGCTTCCTCCCAGCCGGTCAGATGGGTCAGGGTGTCCACATACTCGTCCCACTGGGCCATGGACTTGGACCCGTCCACGAACTGAAGGTAGTTCTCGCCGATGAAGGTCTGGATATCGGTGCCCACCGTGGCCAGATAGCTGGAATCCTCGTTGGAGTAGTTCATGGCGTCCGGCCAGGCCATGCTGCCGTCGTAGCGGTAGTAATTCGGGTCGTTCCAGACGTCGTACCAGGCGCGGAGCTGCTCGCCGCCCTTGAAGGCGTAGGAGCGGCTGCGCATGAGGATGCCGCCCTCGTAAACGTCGTTCATGGCGAACTGCAGGATAGCCCAGGATGCGCCGCTCACGTTGTTGACGATCATGTCGGTCAGCTCGGGCTCGCCGTTCTCGTTATAGTTGAAGGTGTAACCCTCCACGCCGTAGTTGGCGAAGAACATGCCCTCGTCGCTGTAGAACCAGTCGCAGTAGCTGACCAGCAGGGGGATGTTCTGGCAGGAGGTGCCGATGGCCCAGCTGCCGATGCCCTGCAGCCAGGAGGCGGTGTCGCCCAGGTGCAGCACCTGGCCCTCGTAGAGCACGGGCTCGTGGATCGCGGTCCAGTAGGAGCCGGGGTAGGTTTCCGTGTCCACATAGCCGGTGGACTCGCTGGCCAGCATGCTGGTGACGCCGGCGCAGCCGGTCTGCAGATCGCCCGCGAAGGTGATGTTGCCGTCCCAGTTGAGCCAGTTGGGGCTGATGAATCCCTCGTTGAACCACTGGTTCATGGTGGTCATGTAGTTCTTGTCGCCCTCGGTGGAGCAGGCGAACTGCACCTTGCCGTCCTTCACGAACAGGGGCGCCACCGTGCCGGTGTACTGGCAGATGGTGTCGAAGCAGTTCATGTAGTGGTGGGCGTCCAGACAGTTGAGCAGGACGAAGGGATGCTCGCAGCCCAGCTGAGACTGGAAGGCAGCAAGGACGTCGTGCAGGTCGTCGATGGTGATGATGTCGCTGACGGAGATGCCCAGCTTGTCGATCCAGTCGCCCCGGACGGCGCCGCCGTAGCTGATGACGCGCTCGTCGTTGAGACAGGCGAAGCTGGCGATGGTGTGGTCGTTCTGCATCAGCTTGGCCCGTACCATCAGGTCGTCCTCGTGATCCCAGATGCAGTAGTAGTAGTTCGGCATGTACTCCTTATAGTCGTACAGGTTCACGGAGAAGCCGTCCTCGATGGAGGCCAGGATGCCTCTGGGATAATAGTACTCGTAGTCGCTGACCAGATTGGGCACGTCGTCCGACGCGATCAGAGTGGAGAAGTTCTCCATACGGGCGGACATGGATACCAGGATGTATTCCAGGTGAACGCCCGTCTTCTCCGCCAGGGCCGCCGGGAAGGGCATGCCGGCATAGTCGCCGGAATCGATCTGATCGGGGAGGACGGGGCTGGTCCAGTAGGTGAAGACCTCGTCCGTGGTGGAGAGCGGGAGCTCGTAGGTGTACTTCTGGAGCGGGATCCCCTTCTCGTTCACATCATACTTGCCGGGCGCCAGGTTGTAGGGACTGTCGGGCTCGGGCTCGGGCTCGGGCGTAGCCGCCGCTTCGCCGCCGCCGCTGCTGCCGCTGCTTCCACCGCTGCTGGGGGCCGCCGTGGGAGCTGCCGTTGCGGTGCCGCCGCCGGATCCGGATGAGCTGCCGCCGTTCCCGCATCCTGCGAAGAGGGAAACGAGGAGCAGCACAGCCGCCAACAATGCCAGTTTCCTTTTCATTGTCTACCTCCATTCTTCCTTTTCTTCGATTTTTGATTGCTTCCTGTTCCGATATCCTGAACGGGCGTTGAGCAGCGGCGCTGGAATGCTCGCCCGTCCCGCTGCATTGGACCCGGTTCCGTCCGCGGAGCCGGAAAAAGGACACGGTCCACTAACTGTTACGTGAATATTATAATTCTATGAAGCACCGAAATCAAGTCGATTCTTAATTTGGAAAATTAACCAGAGTATTCTGAAATGATATGAAAAAACGAAGTATTCAGAAAAAGCAAATATGGAAACGCCTGGATGGGAGCCGGTGAGCGGACGGTATGATCCCCCGGGGTATGACGCCGGGGAGCGGCTTGATTTCCTTCACTTTCTGTGATAGAATCCGGCACAAATATCGGAAAGAGCCGAAACGCCCGATCCGACGGAAAGAGAGGGTCCCATGAGCTGGTTTTTCTTCGCGCTGATCTGCACCCTGGGCTGGGGCTGCGCGGATCTATTCTATAAGCGCGGCACCGACGAAGGAGATCGATATTCCCATCTGAAGATCGCCGTCTGGGTCGGCCTTGTCATGGGGGTCTGCGCCTTCGCCCTGCTGCCTCTGGCCGAGAGCGGCATGTCTCCCGGGGAGCTCCTGCGCAACGCCGTGCGGTATTCTCCGGCCTCCCTCTGCTACATCGTCTCCATGGTCGTCGGCTATGCCGGTCTGCGCTATCTGGAGCTCAGCATCGTTTCCCCGGTGCAGAATGCCTCCGGGGCGCTGAGCACCGTGTGCATGGCGGCGTTTTTCCTGCTGACCGGGCGGATCGCGTCCCTGGGAGAGGAATTCGACGCTCTGAATCTGGTCGGAACCCTGCTCATCGTGATCGGCGTCGTCGCCCTGGCCTTTGTGGAGCAGCGCCTTGCCCGGTCCGAGCGGGAGCTGCGTCCCTCCGAGCGGAAATATCGCTTCGGCGCCCTGGCGCTGCTGTTCCCCCTGCTGTACTGCGTCTTCGACACCGTGGGAACCGCGGCGGACGGGATCATCCTGGACGGGGAGGTCGGCCTCGGCCTGGGGGAGATCGACGTGATCGTCCTCTACGGTCTCACCTTTCTGCTGGCGGGCGTCGCCGCCTGGATCTATATGCTGATCCGGGAGAAAAAAGCCTACAATCCCTTTGCCCGGGGAGAGGGGAGCAAGGGGATCGCCGCCCTCTGCGAGGAATTCGGCCAGGTCTTTTATGTCTACGCCATGGCCCGGAAGCCGCTGCTGGCGGCTCCCATGGTGGCCTCCTACTGTATCGTCTCCGTGATCCTGAGCCGCATCTTCCTGAAGGAAAAGCTGAAGGCCGGGCAGTACGCCTGCGTGGCGGCCGTCATCGCGGGTATCGTGCTCCTGGGCATATCGGACGGCCTCGCGGAAGCGTAAATATAACAGGTCAATGAAAGGGGCATGGACAGCTGCGTCCATGCCCCTTTTTACGCCGCTTTGCGGTTTATTCTGCGATCAGTCCGATCATTCGCTGCAGGATGGCGGCGACCTCCGCCCGGGAAGCGCTGCCGCAGGGATCCAGGATACCGGCGCCCTTGCCGTTCACGAGGCCGTTCTTCACAGCCCAGAGCATGCCGTCCTTCGCCCAGCCGTGGGTGAGCGCGCCGTCGCTGAAGGCGCTGAGATCCCCGGAGGCCGAGGTGTCCATGCCCAGGTACGCGGCATAGCGGCAGAGCATCACGGCCATCTCCTCCCGGGTGATTTCACCGCCCGGATCGAAGCCGCTGCCCTTGCCCTTCACGATGCCCGCGCCTGCGGCCCACACGACCGCATCCCGGTACCAGGCGTCCTCCGCCACGTCGGCAAAGGCGTTCGCTCCCTCCGCCGAGGCGTCCTCCAGACGGAAGAGCACGGCGGCGAACATGGCGCGGGTCATGGTCAGATCGGGGGCAAACTCGCCGCCGCCGACGCCGGTCATCAGCCCGCGGGCAGAAACGAAGTCGACGGCATCCTTCGCCCAGTGGGCGGCGGTATCGTCGAAGCGCAGGCTGCGATCCTCGATCCGCACCCTGGCGGGGACGGTCAGCCGGACCGTCAGCCGGCCGTTCACCGGCACGCATTTGCGCACGACGGTCTCCTGCCCCTTCCCGTCCGCGAGGACGAGGACGCTGCCGGGACCGAGATCCTCGCCGGACAGACTCACGGTCACGCCGGCTGCCGGACTCACGTCCCTTCCGTCCGCCGTCAGGGCGATCCCTGTCATATTGCCGGCCTTTTCGACGGTGACGCTCAGAGCTTCTGCGCTCTCGTCGGCCAGCTCCTTCATGGCCTCGCCGGAGAGAAGCACGTCGCCGAAGGCTGTGCCGATCCACAGCTCGGGAGCGCCGTCCTCCGCCAGCGCCTCCAGTCCCTCCCGGGGCAGAGACACGGTGACGCTGCTGCTGTTTTCCGTGCCCACGGGGATGACGGCGATCTCGTCATAGCCGCTCTCCGCCGCCGCCTCGATGGCTCCCAGGATCTCCCCGGCGGTCACGGCCGCTTCGGCCCTCCCTGCGCCGTCCTCCACGGCTTCGGGCTCCAGGACAGCGCCGTAGGCCCGTTCCTCTTCTTCGTCGTCCTCTTCTTCGTCGTTGAATTCCTCGGAGCCGTATTCGTGGATATAGTCGTCCGTGAAATACCAGATCATTTCCGCGTCGGCCTCGAAAACACAGCCGTTCGCCGCGATGGGGGGAGATTCCCCGTCCACCAGATACATCCAGCCGGAGTTGGGGCCGTGGGATTTTTCCTCATAATCGCCGATGGAGGAGAAGTAGCCGTTGGATTCCTCGACGTAAACCACGCCGCTGTCCTCCAGCGCCGCGATCAGCGCGTCCCGGGCGGTGCCTTCGCCGGCCGTCAGCTCGGCGTAATAGCACTCACCCCGCAGCAGGGAATAGTATTCGTCCGCGTTGCTCTTGTAGGTGAGGCTGTTGCCGCAGGTCTCTCCGTCGTGGGCCAGGACGTACACCGTGACGGTGACGGCCTCCTCCTCGTCGTCCTCCTCCGGCTCCGAGCGGGCCAGGGAGACGCTGATGGTCTGCATGCCGCCCTCCGCCGTGACGGTGAACTCACCGCTCTTGTCCTCGTAGCCCTCCAGAGACACGGTGTAGCGGTAGACGCCCTCGGAGAGCCCACTGTAGGCGTTGCGCGTGCTGGGCGCCACCACGGCGCCTTCGCTGTCCCATACGTTCACCTCCGCGTCCTCGGGGATCACCGTGAAGACCACGTCCCGCCGGGAGGCTTCGCCGGGGTCCGTAGCCTCGGCGCGGAAATCATAGATGCGGTAACCGGCGGCATTGGCCAGGGCGATCAGGCCCCGGAAGCCCTGCTCGGTGGAAAAGCTGTTGGAGGTGGGCTTGAAGCCGTCGCCGGTGTCCGCTGCATAGGCCAGCAGACCGTCCACCAGGCTCCTGCCCTCGGCGGAGACGATCTCCGTCGCATCGACGCCCATGGCCGCAAGACCGGCCAGGGCCAGGCCGGTGGAGGCGGCGCTGGAACCGAGAGAACCGTCTGCCAGCTGGGAAGCGCGGAGGATCTCCAGCGCTTCGTCCAGCGCGGCCCGGACAAGCTCGTTTTCCCCGGCGTAAGGCGCGAGAGCCAGCATGAAGGGCGTCAGCCCGTCGGTGCCCCAGGTGGTCTCCAGCCAGGCGTCCTTCGAGGCCAGGGCCTGGGCGGTCATTGCCGCCAGGGCCTCGTCGGCGTCACTGAACTGCTGGTAAGCGATCATGAGGTAGGGCAGGGAATAATGGTAGTATGCGCCGTCCGTGCCGATCAGGGCGTTTCCGTCGAAGCAGAGGCTGTCCAGCTTCTCCCGGCCGTTGAGGCTTTCTCCCTCGCCGGTGGTCAGCTGCGTGGGATCGAAACCCAGGGAGGCCAGGGCGATGACGGCTTTTGCGGCGTCCGAAGCGGAGGAAGTCGCCGCGAGAACGTCGATGGCCTTGTCCTTCAGGATCTGCTTCTGCCCGTCGGAAAGCCTGTACTCCGTGTCGGGGAAGGCGGCGAGATAGGCCATCATGTCCGCCGTCAGCCAGAAGGCGTTCTGGTCGCCGCTGAAGTCATGGGAGGCGTATTTCGCGGCGATGGCGTCCCGGATCTCCTCCGCCGTCGGCGGCTCCCCGGGCTCCTGCTCCGAAGGCGTGAGGGTCACGCGGATCGTCTGTACGCCGCCCTCCGCCGTGACGGTGAATTTCCCGCTCTCGGCCTCATAGCCCTCCAGAGACACGGTGTAGCCGTAGCTGCCCGCGGCAAGGCCGAGGTAGCTGTTTGCCCCGCTGGACTCCACCACCGCGCCGTCGCCGTCCGTCACGACGACCTCCGCGTTTTCGGGTTCCAGAACGAAGCTCACGCCCCTTTCCGGCTCTTCCGCGGGCTTATCGTTGAAGCCGTAGACGCGGTAGCCGGCGGGACCCGCCAGGGCGATCAGGCCCCGGAAGCCCTGCTCGGTGGAAAAGCTGTTGTTGGTGGGCTTGAAGCCGTCGCCGGAATCCGTCGCGTAGGCCAGCAGACCGTCCACCAGGTTGTTTCCCTCTGCGGATACGATCTCCCTCGGGTCGATGCCCATGGCGACCAGGCCGGCCAGGGCCAGGCCGGTGGAAGCGGCGCTGGAGCCGAGAGAACCGTCGTCCTTCTGCAGCTTCTTGAGAGCCTCCAGCGCGTCGTTCAGCACAGCCCCTACCTGTTCGTTTTCTTCGGCGTAAGGCGCCAGGGCCAGCATGAAGGGGGTCAGCCCGTCGGTGCCCAACCTGGTGTTCATCCAGACGGGCTTCATCTTCAGCGCCATTTCGATCATGATCTCCAGCGCCTCGTCGGCGTCGTCGAACTGCTGATAGGCGATGATCAGATAGGGCAGCGTATAGGAATAGTATCCGCCGGTCGAGACGAGGGAACCGTCGTCGTCAAAGCAGAGGCTGTCCAGGATTTCCCTTCCGTTGACGGTTTCCCCTTCCGCGGTGGTCAGCTGCGTGAGATCGCAGCCCAGGGAGGACAGGGCGACGATGCACTTCGCCGCGTCTGACTGGGCGGTCGTCGTCGCCAGGGTATCGATGGCTTTGTCCGTCAGGATCCGCTTCTGTTCCTCGGAGAGCCTGTACTCCGTGTCGGGGAAGGCGGCGAGATAGGCCATCATGTCCGCCGTCAGCCAGAAGACGTTCTGATCGCCGCTGAAGTCGCAGGAGGCGTATCTCGCGGCGATGGTATCCCGGACCTCCTCCGCCGCCGACGGTCCTTCCGGCTCTTCCGGCTGCTCCGGGTCCTCCGGATCGGGCTCCGCTCCCTCCCAGCGGAAGGTGACGGCGTAGAGCAGGGTGGAATGCTCGCCGTCGGTATACGGGGTCTGCACCTGCAGGTAATCCGGCACTCCGTCAGCCGGGACGCCGTCGTCGCCGTAGTCCAGCGGCACCTCCGCCGTGGACGCGCCGTTTATGTAATCCTCGTAGTAGCCGCCCAGGTAGTCCCCCTCGGCGGTATAGTTGTAGACGAGCCGGTTTTCCGCAAAGGTCAGCAGCGCCGTTTCCGTGCCCTGCGGAACCGTCACGACGTAAGCGTCCACCGTGCCCGCGTATTCCAGGGTGATCATGTCCCTGTAGGCATACCCGTCGGGCACCAGCTCGATGTCCTCCTCCGGAACGACGGCGCCGGCCACGGTCACGGTGAAGCTGCGGTCGTATTCCGAGGACCCCGCCGCCGGAGACGCCGCGGGCATGAATCCGAGGATCAGGGTCAGGGCCAGCAGCAGGCTCAGCAGCCTGCCCGTTCGCTTTTTCATCTTCTTGCTCCTTTCTTTTTCGTCCCGTTTCCGGGTAAAAGGGCTTCGTGCACTTCCGTGAAAAATCGGCTGCGGCAGATCCCCATGGACCCGCCGCAGCCGTTATTTCTGCGCAAATCGCCGCCGGTCCGGCGAAAAAGGCCGAACCGTCGTTCCTGCCGCCGATCAGTCTTCTGGCTCGCGCGATCCCGGCGTCCGCAGAGGGGACGCGCGCGTCTGCCGCCCAGCCTTCTCAGGTTTCCCCAATGACCGGCTTACGCCTCGGACGGCAGCCTCAGGCACATACAGCTTCGGGTAAAGCGCCGGATTCCCACCGGCTTCCTCCATGCCCGCATCCGCGGAACGGACGGGGGCAATCGGCGACTTTCTGTTCATTTTTCAGCGGCGGGCGGCAGGGTATCGCGGCCCGCCTGCCTACGCCGCCATTATAAAACGCTGTGAATAAAAACGCAATGGCTAAGCCGGAAATCCCAAAAATCCTGCATGGAAATGCGATAGAAAAAGCATCCGCCGGCTCAGAGCCCGCTGCGGGCGGCCTCGCAGATGATGCGCACACAGGTATCGTAGCCCAGGGCGCCGCTGTCCAGGCAGAGATGGTAGTTCCGATGGTCGCCCCAGGCCTTCCCGGTGTAATGGGTATAGTAGTTCCGGCGGGCCTTGTCCGTCTTCTGCATGGCCCGCTGGATCTCCGCGGGGCTGTCGCTGCCGATGAGCTTTCCCACGCGTGCGGACCTGTGCGCCTCGTCCGCGAAGAGGAAAACGTCGAGGCTGGGGATCCCCGCGCCGCGGAGCACCGCGTCGGCGCAGCGGCCCAGGATCACGCAGGGCCCTTTGGCCGCCAGCTTCAGGATCACTTCGCTCTCCGCGTCGTAGAAGTCGTCCTTCCGGTCATAGGAAATGGGTGTGATGGTGCGGAGAAAAACCTCCGCTTTGCTGATGGCCTCCTCTTCGGCCGCCAGCTGCGCGGGATCGATGCCCAGCGCCTCGGCGCTGCCGCTGATGATGTCCTTGTCGTAAAACTCGATGCCCAGCTCGGCGGCGACCCGCCGGCCCACGGAGTGGCCCCCGGCGCCGTATTCCCGGCTGAGGGTGATGATCTTCATGACGTTGACCTCCCTGACCGTTTTCCAAAGGATTATACAGGAACCTGCGCCTTATTTCAACGGTCGGAAAAGGAAATTCGGGCCGCCGCCTTCGGGGAAACATAGGGCCGCCGTTCCCGCGCATAGGATGGACGGAGAACGGAATTGGAGGGAGTTCCATGCGTTTGCTTTCGGCAAAACGAAGGAGGACGAAGAGGAGCGGACGGCTCTGGGGCCTGGTCGGCGTCCTGCTGGCCTCGGCCCTGATCTTCGCCGTTGTGTGCAGCCCTGCGGTGGTGGGCGCGACGGCCGCCACCAGAAAGCTGCCGGTCTACTGCGTGCAGCGGGACGGAAAATACGTGAGCCTTTCTTTCGATGCGGCCTGGGGAAACGAGGATACGAAGCAGCTCATCGACATCCTGGGGAAATTCGGCGTCAGCGCCACCTTTTTCGTGGTGGGGGACTGGGCGGAAAAATACCCGGAGAGCGTGAAGGCCCTTGCGGAGGCGGGCCACGAGGTCATGAACCACTCCAACCATCACGACCATTTCAACAGCCTTTCCACGGAAGAGATCCGCGCCGACGTCAGCGCTGCAGCGGATCGGATCGAGGCCGTCACCGGTCTGCGGCCCACCCTGTTCCGCTGCCCCTACGGGGAATACGACGACCATGTGATCGCCGCCCTGGAGAGCATGGGGATCACCGCCGTCCAGTGGGACGTGGACAGCCTGGACTGGAAGGACTACGACGCGAAGACCATATACGCACGGGTGACCCAACGGGTCCGGCCGGGGAGCATCGTTCTGTTCCACAACGCGGCGAAGCACACCCCGGAGGCCCTGGGGGACATCGTGGAATACCTGCTGCGGGAGGGCTACAGCATCGTGCCCGTTTCCCGGCTCCTGCTCAGCGGCAGCACCACGGTGGACCACACGGGCCGGCAGCTGCCCGCATGAGGGCGCGGCGGAAGCCCCGCGCCGACACGGAGGCGCGGGGAAGGGAACGGACGGCGGGCAGCCTGCTGCTCTGTCTTGGGATCCCCCCGGCCCTGGGTGCGGCGGCCGCTCTGCTGACGGCGGAGGGCATGCGCGCCTACGGGGAAATGGCGAAGCCGCCCCTGGCCCCGCCGGGCTGGGTCTTCCCCCTGGCCTGGACGGCGCTCTACCTTCTCATGGGCTGGGCCTCCTGGCGCATCCTGGGGGCGAAGGCCCCCGGCGAGCGGCGGGAAGCGGCGCTCAGCCTCTACGCGGTGCAGCTGGCGGTGAATTTCCTCTGGCCGCTGGTCTTTTTCGGCATGGGGCGGTACTGGCTTGCCTTTTTCCTTCTGCTCCTGCTCCTGGCGCTGGCGTTCCTCACCTGGAAGCAGTTCCGGCGCATCGACCGCACCGCGGGCCTGGCCTTCGCGCCGTATCTCCTCTGGCTCTGCTTCGCGGCATATCTCAATTTCGCCGCCGGGATCCTCAACTGACGGACGAAAGGCCCGCAGGGGCTTTCCCTGCGGGCCTTTCAGAATGTCAAAAAACTCAAAAAACAAGGTTT
>JAFXUU010000045.1 GCA_017524845.1 Oscillospiraceae bacterium | reverse complement strand
GTCCGGCCGCCGGTCTTTCCTTATTATGCGACAGGGGACGATCCTATGAGAAATGCTTATCTGGAATTGCGGTCGCTCACCGATGCCGAAAGGGCGGCGGAGCTCCTTCACGCCCGGCGTATCCCGGCTCGGGCAGAGCGGCTCCCGGCCCCCCGGGGCTGCGCCTTCGGCGTTCGCGTTCCGGCGGGGAGCCTGGAGACGGCCCGCAGGCTGCTGCAGGCGGCCGGTCTGACGGTGCTTGCGCGCATGGACCGCGGCGGCGGTCCCGCCGGCCCATGATCTACTTCGACAATGCGGCTACGACGCTGCAGAAGCCGCAAAGTGTTGCAAATGCGATGCTGCGGGCGCTGAAAACCATGAGCAGCCCCGGCAGAGGCGGCTACGAGGCGGCCATGCGTGCTTCCGCCGAGGCATACGCATGCCGAAAGCTGGCAGCCGAGCTCTTCGGCACGGGGGATCCCGACCGAGTAGTGTTCTGCATGAACGCGACCCACGCCCTGAATCTTGCGATCAAGAGCGCTGCCGGACCCGGGGACCGGGTGGTGATCACGGGCTTTGAACACAACGCCGTTCTCCGGCCCCTTACCGCCGTCGGCGCGGAGATCACCGTGGCAGCTTCGCCGCTTTTCGAGCCGGAAGCCTCTCTGGAAGCCTTCCGGCAGGCGCTCACGGCCGATACGAAACTGGCGGTCGTGAACCACGTATCCAACGTGTTCGGCTTCATCCAGCCGCTGGAAGCGATGGCGGAGCTCTGCCGGGAGAGGGAGGTCCCGCTGATCGTGGACGCCTCCCAGTCTGCGGGACTGCTGCCGCTGGACCTGCAGACGCTGGGCGCCGCCTTCATCGCCATGCCCGGCCACAAAAGCCTGTACGGGCCCCAGGGCACCGGTCTGCTGCTGTGCAATGCTCCTGTGCAGCCCCTTCTTGAGGGCGGCACCGGGAGCGACTCGGCAAACCGGTCCATGCCGGATTTCCTGCCCGACCGGCTGGAGGCCGGCACCCACAACGTGTCGGGGATCGCCGGTCTGCGGAAGGGACTGCTGTTCATCAAGCGGAACGGCGCGGAGATCCTCCTCAAAAGAGAACGGGAGCTGCTGGAGCTGACGGTCCGTCTCCTGAAGGGCCATCCGCGGCTCCGCCTCTACACCGCCGAACGGCCGGATACACAGGCGGGCGTACTGTCCTTTACGGCGGAGGGCTGCGATCCCGAAGCGGCCGCAGCGAGGCTCGCCCGGGCAGGCATCGCCGTCCGCGCCGGGCTGCACTGCGCGCCGCTGGCCCATGAGACGGCAGGGAGCGGCGGCACGGTGCGCATCAGCTTTTCCGCGTTCAACACACGGAGCGAGGTTTTGAAAACCGCCCGTTTCCTGCAAGAAAACTTCTGATGAAATCCGCTTTTTTCCTTGTCAAGGCTCTTCAGATAAGATATAATGTAGGGTAGCACAATAGGCATCTAATGGCTTTTCGGATGGAGGAAGCAGGATGGCTGTACTCAACGGCTTTCTCGATATCGTCAGGACGATACGGGTGAACGACGTCATCGACATGGCGATCATGGCGTTCATCTTCTATAAAGTCCTGTATTTTTTGGCGCGGACAGGCACCGGGCGCGTGCTCAAGGGCATCCTTTTTCTGGTGGTGGTGCTGCTCCTGGCGCGGGCGCTGGATCTGTACATGGTCAACTACATCTTCGGCAAGACCTTTGAGCTGGGCATCCTGGCCCTGCTGGTGATCTTCCAGCCGGAGGTCCGTTCGCTGCTGGAAAAGGTGGGCGGGATCACGAAGTATATCTCCACCCGCAGCAGCCCCCGAGAGGTGGAGAACGCCATCGGCCAGGTGGTGCTGGCCTGCCGGGATCTTTCCGCCACGAAAACGGGCGCCCTCATCGTCTTCGAGCGGGACAATACCCTGGAGGAGCCTGTGAAGACCGGCACGCTGATCCACGCGGACGTGAAGGCCGAGCTGCTGAAGAATATTTTTTATCCCAATACGCCGCTGCACGACGGGGCCGTGATCATCCGCGGCGGGCGGATCGAGGCCGCTAGCTGCATGCTCCCGCTGACGACGCAGACCCACCTGAGCAGGGAGCTGGGCATGCGGCACCGGGCGGGGATCGGCATGAGCGAGAATTCCGACGCGGTGGTCGTGGTGGTCAGCGAGGAGACCGGCTCCATCAGCGTCGCGGTGGAGGGCATCCTCAAGCGGCATCTGACGGAGGAGACCTTCGAGCGCATCCTGCGCAACGAGCTGCTGACGGACAGCGAGGAAAACCAGCCGAAGCTGAAGACCCTGGCACAGAACATGTTCATGAAGGGCAGGAACGATGGCAAGAATTGACGGGATCCTGAAAAGCAAAACCTTCTATATCATTGTCGCCTGCATTGCGTCCGTGCTTCTTTGGATGTACGTGTCAAACTACGAGAACACGACCCGGCAGGTGACGCTGACCGGCCTGGAGGTCAGCTACATCGGCGGCGAGGACATCCTGCAGGACCGGAACCTGCTGGTGATGGACAAGGACATGCAGGACGTGACGCTGACGCTGATGGTCAAGCGGAGCCTGGTGACCCAGCTGACCAACGATACGGTGCACGTCAGCGTGGATCTGCGGGATATCCGCAGCTCCGGCGTGTTCGAAAAAGTCTACACCATCAGCTATGACAACGTGGACGAGGACGACGTGATCGTCCTTCGGAAATTCCCGGAATATATGACGGTGAACGTGGACAGGCTGGACGTGAATCCGGAGGTCGAGATCCGCGGCGTATTCGACGGGACGGTGGCCGACGGCTATATGCGCGAGCCCATCGTCTACTCCCCGGAGACGATCTCCGTCAGCGGGCCGGCGAGCCTGATCTCCACGATCTCCTATGCCAAGGTGGTCATCGAGCGGGAGAACCTGAACCGTACCGTCAGCGGCACCGTGAGCTTCACCTTGGTGGACAGCGAGGGACAGGCGATCGAGAGCCCGGAGATCGAGACCTCCGTGAGCGAGATCCGATATACCATCCCCATCGTCATGGTGAAGGACGTGGGGCTGACGGTGAACCTGCTGGACGGGGGCGGCGCCACGGAGGCGGACGCCATCGTAAAGGTGGATCCCCCTTTTATCACCCTTTCCGGTGATGCGGAATACCTCAACAGCATCAACCAGATTACCCTGGGCACCATCGATCTCGGCTCCTTTGCGCAGACTGCCTCCGAGAGCTACACGATCCTCATCCCCAACGGCGTCAACAATCTTTCCGGCGTAAAGGAAGCCACGGTGACGGTCTCCGTCAAGGGCCTCGCGACCAAGACGGTCATCACCACCAACATTTCCTTCGACAACGTGTCCGAGGGCTATGCGCCAAAGGCCATCACCCAGTATAAGGAAATCCTCATCCGGGGCCCCCGGGAGATCATCGACCTGATCGACGGCAGCAATATCCGCATCGTGGCCGACCTCACGGACATCGGCAACGCCGTGGGGCGTTACAGCGTCCCCACCAAGGTCTACATCGACGGTTACCGGGAGGCCGGCGTCATCGGCGACAGCTACAACGTCGTCGTCTCCCTGGAGGTCTATGAGCCGGAGCCTGAGGATGAGGAGGGCGATGAGCCTTCCGGAGAGGAGGCTTCGCCGTGACGCAGACAGCCGTGGTGGAGAAGCTCGCCCGCAACGGAGACGCCTTCGTCCGCGTATACCAGAGCTCCGCCTGCGCCCACGCCTGCGCCGAGTGTTCCGGCGTATGCGGCGCGAAGCGAAGCATCACCGTCCAGGCGAAGAACCCGCTGCGGGCCCGTCCGGGCAGCCAGGTGACGGTGGAAACGGCCACGGCCGGCGTCGTCAAAGCGGCGGCTCTCGTGTATCTGTTGCCGCTGGCCTTCCTTCTGGCCGCCTGCATCCTTGGCAGCGTTCTCGGCGCCTCGGAGACGGCGCAGGCGCTGGCCGGCCTGGGCGGCCTCCTGGCAGGCTGCGCTGCAGCGGCGGCGATCAACCGTTTTATCCGGCGGGACCGGCCCCTGGAATACACCATCGTTCAAATCGACGAAGAAGAGGAAGCAGCGATATGATCAGCAGTATGACCGGCTACGGCACGGCCTCGGGCAGCAGCGGAAAGCTGGCCCTGACCGTGGAAATGAAAAGCGTGAACAACCGTTTTCTGGACGTTTCCGTGCGTTTGCCCCGCCTCTATTCCTTTGCGGAGGAGCCGTTGAAGGCCCTCGTGCAGAAGAGCCTCATCCGCGGCAAGGTGGACGTTTTCGTCAATATCGACGCCAGCAAGGACGACAGCGTGGTCGTCCGGCTGAATGAGCCAGTGCTGAAGGCCTATCTGGAAGCCGTGCGGGAGATGCGCGAGCAGTACGGGATCCCCGACGACGCGGGAACGACGGCGTTCAGCCGCATGCCTGACGTTTTCATCACGGAAAAGGTGCCGGTGGACGCGGAGGCCTTCACCGCCGATCTGATGGAGACGGCCGGAGCCGCCCTGGCCGTGATCCGGGAGATGCGGAGCCGGGAGGGTGACCGCCTGGAAGCGGATATCCTGGGCAAGCTGGAGGAGCTGGAGGGGCACCGACAGTTCGTCGCCCGCCGTTCGCCCCAGTCCGTGGAGGAATACCGCACCCGGCTGCTGAATAAGATGCGGGAAATCCTGGAGAGCACCGATATCGACGAGAGCCGCATCCTCACGGAGGCAGCCCTGTACGCCGACAAGGTGGCGGTGGATGAGGAGCTGGTGCGGTTGGACAGCCATATCCGCCAGTTCCGGGAGCTGTTGGCGGGCGGCGGCGCCGTGGGAAGAAAACTGGATTTCCTGATCCAGGAGCTGAACCGGGAGGTCAATACCATCGGCTCCAAATGCACGGATCTGGAGATCACGAAGACCGTGCTGGAAATGAAGGCCTGCATCGAAAAGCTGCGGGAGCAAGTGCAGAACATCGAATAGGAGCGTCTGCATGAAACTGATCAACATCGGATACGGCAACATGGTCGCCGCCGGACGGGTGGTTGCCATCGTCAGCCCCGAGTCCGCGCCCATCAAGCGCATGATCCAGGACGCGAGAGACGGCGGGAGCCTTATCGACGCGACCTACGGCAGGAGGACCCGCGCCGTCATCGTCGCCGACAGTGGACATATCATCCTCTCCGCGATACAGCCGGAAACGGTGTCCAACCGCATCATCGGGCAGGCGGATCCGGCGGGCGCCGAAGATGAAGCGGAGGAGGAAGACTGATGGGCGGCAGGCTGTTCGTGATATCCGGGCCCTCGGGCGCCGGAAAGGGGAGCATCGTGGAAAAGCTCCTCAGGCAGGGAGAACGGATCTATTTTTCCGTCTCGGCCACGACAAGACAGAAGCGTCCCTATGAAACGGACGGAAAAGAGTATTATTTCGTATCGAGGCAGGATTTTCTGGACAGGATAGAGCGGAAGCGGATGCTGGAGTGGGCCGAATACGAGGGCCAGATGTACGGCACCCCCGCCGATCCCGTAGATGAAAAGCTCCGGGCAGGCTTCGACGTCCTTCTGGATATCGAGACCAAGGGCATGCGCCAGGTAAAGACCCTGCGCCCGGACGCGGTGACCATGTTCGTATACCCGCCCTCCTTCGCCGAGCTTGAGCGGCGTCTGCGCAGCCGGAAGACGGAGACGGAGGAGAAGATCCTGGGCCGCCTGGCAAAGGGGCGGAGGGAATGCGAGCTCGCCGAAGAATACGACTACATTATCATAAACGACGATCTGGACAAAGCCGCGGCAGAGGCTGCCGCGATCATGACGGCCGAGAAATGCAGAACGGCCGAACGGATCCACATTCTTAAGGAGGACGAGACCCTATGATGCTGTATCCTTCCATGGCTTCGCTGCTGAAACGCATCGACAGCCGCTACATGCTGGTAAACGTGATCGCAAAGCGCTCCCGGGACATCTCGGAGGAGGCGGAACGGAACGACGAGCATCTGGACAAGAAACCCGTCTCCATCGCCATCGACGAGCTGGCCAGGGGTGAGTACACGGCCATCCCCATCAACCACGGGGAAGAATAAGGGATGGTCGCCCGGGTCGCCCTCTCGGGGACCGTGTTCAGCATCGACAAGCTCTACGATTATCTGATCCCCGCCCGTCTGGAGGGCTCCGCGGCGGTGGGAAAGCGGGTCAGCGTCCCCTTCGCCCGGGGAAACCGGCGGCAGGAGGGGCTGGTCTTTGCCCTGGCGGAAACCAGCGAGCTGGAAAAGCTGAAGCCGGTAGACGAATGGCTGGATGAAGAACCGATCCTGAGTCCGGAAAGCCTGCGCCTTGCCGCCTGGATGAAGCAGCGCTTTTTCTGCACCTATTACGATGCCGTTCGGGCCATGCTTCCCGCCGGAATCTGGCTGAAGAGCGAAGAAGTCTGCGCCCTTGCCGAGCCCGCGGACAAGGAAGGGGCCTATGCCGCCGCGGGAGAGGACGAGGCCGCAAAGCTGCTGCTGGATACGCTGTTCGATCTCGGCGGCAGCTGCAGTCTCTCCGCCGTGAAGACCGTGCTGCGGGAGGATGCGGACAAAGCGCTGGAGATGCTTGCCGCCGCGGGCGTGATTCGCAAAAGCGTCAGTCTGCGGAGGGCCGTTTCGGATCGGACGGCGACCATCGCCGCTCTCGCCGTTTCCCCGGAGGAAGCCGCCGTCCTGTCCGCGCGGAAAAAGAAGAGCGCGCCGCAGCAGGCGGAGCTGCTTCGCCTCCTTTCCGAGCTGGGCGAGACCGGCGTGAAGGAGCTTCGCTATTTCACCGGGGCCGGGATGGCCAGCGTCCGGGCGCTGGAGCGTGCCGGGCTCATCTCCCTCCGCCAGCGGGATGTGTTCCGGCGGCCGGAATTCCGGCCGGACGACAAGCCCCTCATCAGCACGCTCAATGCGGAACAGCAGCAGGTCTACGAGGGTCTTGCCCGGCTGAGAAAGGACGAAAAGGCCTGTGCAGCCCTTCTCTACGGGGTCACGGGCAGCGGAAAAACGGCGGTCTATATCCGCCTCATCCGGGACGTTCTCAGCGACGGGAAGCAGGCCCTGGTGCTGGTTCCGGAGATCGCGCTGACGCCCCAGCTTGTGAGCGTGTTTTACAGCCATTTCGGCGATCGGGTTGCCGTTCTCCACAGCTCCCTTACCGTCGCCCAGAGATACGACGAATGGAAGCGCATACGGACGGGGCTGGTGGACGTGGCGGTCGGGACGAGAAGCGCCGTTTTCGCCCCTCTGGACAGGCTGGGCCTGGTCATTCTGGACGAGGAGCACGAAAGCACCTATCAGTCCGAAAGCGCCCCCCGCTACCATGCCAGAGACGTGGCCAAATTCCGCTGCGTTTCCGCCGGCTGCATGATCCTTCTGGGCTCCGCCACGCCCTCCGTAGAGAGCATGTACGAGGCTAAGCGCGGCGTATACCGTCTTTTCCGGCTCCGCAGCCGCTTCAATACGAAGCCGCTTCCCCGTGTCCTGATCGCGGACATGAAGGAGGAGCTGCGCGGCGGCGGCAGCGGGAACGTGGGGAGCGTGCTCCGGAAGGAGCTGGAGGAAAACTTCCGCCGGGGAGAGCAGAGCATCCTTTTTCTCAACCGGCGCGGGAGCAGCAGCCTGGTGCACTGCCCGGAATGCGGCTTCACCTTTTCCTGTCCCCGCTGCAGCGTAAAGCTGACGTACCATGCGGCCAACAGCCGCTTCATGTGCCATTTCTGCGGCCATTCCCAGCCCGCGGAGGCCCGCTGTCCTGCCTGCGGCGGACGGCTGGCCTTTGGCGGCGTGGGTACGCAGAAGCTGGAGGAGGAGCTGCGCGCCTTCTATCCGGAGCAGGAGATCCTGCGCATGGATACGGATACGGTGACCGCCGCTCACCCCCATGAGGAGCTGCTGCGCCGCTTTGAAAGGGAGCGCATCCCCATTCTGATCGGTACGCAAATGGTATCGAAGGGGCTGAATTTCGAGAACGTGACCCTGGTGGGCGTGATCTCTGCGGATCAGTCCCTGTACGCGGGGGATTACCGCGCCCAGGAGCGCACCTTCAGCCTGATCACCCAGGTTGTCGGCCGGGCGGGCAGGGGAAGCTTGAACGGACGGGCCGTGATCCAGACCTTTACCCCGGACAGCGAGGTCATCCTCTGTGCGTCCAGGCAGGATTACGACGCCTTTTACGCTTCGGAGATCGAGACGCGAAGGCTCATTCAGGCGCCGCCCTATCGGACGCTGTATACCCTGAACGTCACCGGGAGCGACGAGACCCTGACGCTTCAATGCGTCACGGAGCTTGCCCGGGCGCTGAAACGCGCCGCCTCGCCCTTTCCGGAGATGAAGGTCCTGGGACCCGCGCCGGCGGGCGTTCTGCGGGTGAACGACCGCTTCCGCTACCGGGTCACGCTCAGCGCGCCGCCCTCAAAGGAGGCCCGGACGCTGACGGCTTCCGCTCTGCGGCAGTACGCCGCGGACAGGCGATATAAGAATCTGGTCCTCTACGGGGCCGTAGACCCGCTGGAATGAATCACATTCGGGAGAGATAGAATATGGGAATCCGGAAGATCATCAAAAAAGGCGACATCAGTCTGACAAAGAAAAGCCGTCCCATCACGGAATACAACGCGCGCCTGCAGATCCTGCTGAACGATATGCGTGACACGCTGGCCGAGGCAAACGGCGTGGGTCTGGCGGCGCCCCAGGTGGGGGTCCTCCGCCGTGCCGTGCTGGTGGCGGATATCAGCGGGGAAGAGCCCGTCATTTACGAGCTCGTCAATCCGGAGATCGTGGAGGCCGAGGGCGAGCAGATCGGTCCCGAGGGCTGCCTGAGCCTTCCCAATATCTGGGGCCAGGTCACCCGGCCGGAGAAGGTGAAGGTCCACGCCTTCGATCGCTACGGCGAGCCCTTCGAGCTGGAGGCCGAGGGCCTGTTGGCCCGGGCCTGCTGCCATGAGATCGACCATCTGAACGGGATCCTGTTCGATTCCATCGCCGAGCGCTTCCTCAGCGAGGAAGAGATCGAGGAAATGAGCCAGAAGGAATGAAGATCCTGTTTATGGGTACCACGGACTTCGCCGTGGCCTGCCTGGACGCGATGCGCTCTGCCGGTTATGAGGCCGCCGCCGTGTGTACGAAGGCGGACAGGCCCAAAAACCGCGGCATGAAGCTGGCCTTCAGTCCGGTGAAGGAATACGCGCTGAGTGCGGGGCTCCCGGTCCTGCAGCCGGAAAGCCTGAAAACGCCGGAAACCCTGGAGGCCCTCCGGGCGGTCGGCGCCGATCTGTTCGTCGTGGTCGCCTACGGCAGGCTGCTGCCGAAGCAGGTGCTGGAGCTGCCGGGGCTGGGCTGCATCAACGTCCACGGCTCCCTGCTCCCCAGATACCGGGGCGCGGCTCCGATCCAGTGGGCCGTGATGAACGGTGAAGCGGAGACCGGCGTTTCCGTAATGTACCTGTCGGAAGAGATGGACGCGGGGGACGTGATCTCCGCCGCTTCCGCGCCGATCGGCAGGGAAGAGAGCTTCGGCAGCGTCTATGAGCGCATGAAGGCGCTGGGCGGCCGTCTGCTGGCGGACACCCTGCCGCTGATCCAAAGGGGAGAGGTCCGGGCAGTTCCCCAGGACAGCACGGCGGCGACCTATGCGCCGCCCATCACGAAGGAACACACCCTCATCGATTGGAGTCTTCCCGCCGCGGCGATCCGCAGCCGCATCTGCGGCCTGGATCCGAAGCCCGGGGCCAGAGCGCACATCGCCGGAACGGAGTTCAAGGTTTTCGCGCCCGCGGAGACCGGGAAGCGCAGCGAGCTGCCGCCGGGCTCCGTAGCGGGAACCGGAAAGGACGGCATTGAGCTCGTCTGCGGAGAGGGGGAGACCCTCCTGATCCGGGAACTGCAGGCCCCCGGCGGAAAACGGATGCGCGCCGCGGACTGGCTCCGGGGGCATAAGCTCCCATGAGAGCGCGGGAAGTTGCCGTCCGTGCGCTTCTCGCCTGCGAAAAGCGCGGCGCCTGGTCGGACGCTTATCTGGACGGCCTGTTCCGGCGTGAGACGCCGGACGATCGGGAGGCGGCGCTGGCCTACCGCATCTGCGCCGGCGTCCTTCAGAACCGGGAAGCCTGCGACTGGTATCTGCGGCCCTTTCTTCGCGGAAAGCTGCAGCCCGCCGTTCGGGCGATCCTCCGCAGCGCCGTATATCAGCTGGCGTTCATGGACCGGATCCCCGTCAGCGCGGCGGTGAACGAAGCGGTGGAGCTGAGCAAGACGCTGGGGAATCCCGCCGCGGCCAGGCTCACGAACGCCGTCCTGCGGCATTTGACGGCCTCGCCTCTGCCTGCCCTGCCGACGGGGGACGACGCGCAGAGCCTCTCCGTCCGATACAGCCATCCGGAGGAATGGACGGCGTATTTCCTGAAGCTGCTGGGACCGGATAAGACCCGCGCGCTGCTGGAGCTCGATAACCGTCCCGCACCGGTCTGCTTTCGGGTCAACCGCAGGAAGGCCTCGCCCGAGGAGGCGATTCAGGCCCTGGAGCGGGACGGCGTGACCGCGCGGCCGTTCATCATGGACGGTTTTCTTACGGCGGAAAGGATCGGAGAGGTGACGGAGCTGGAAGCGTTCCGCAGCGGCCTCGTCACCGTGCAGGACCCGGCGGCGTCCCTGCCGGCCTACGCCGCCGGGCCAAAGCCGGGCATGCGGGTATTGGACGCCTGCGCCGCCCCCGGCGGAAAGAGCTTCCTGCTGGCGGAGCTGATGGAGGACAGGGGCGGGATCCTCGCCTGCGATCTGCACGGCAGCAAGCTGCGGCGGATCGAAGAGGGCGCGCTTCGCCTGGGCCTCGGCTGTATCCGGACCGCGGAAGGCGACGCTTCCGCGCCGCCGCCGGAGCGAGCTTTGTCCTTTGACCTGGTGCTTGCGGACGTGCCCTGCTCCGGGCTGGGGGTCGTCCGGAAAAAGCCGGAGATCCGATATAAGACGCGGGAGCAGGTCTCCCGGCTTCCCGAAACACAGCTGGCGATCCTGGAGGGAGCGGCGGCCTGTGTGAAGCCCGGCGGGAGCGTCGTCTACTCCACCTGCACCCTGCTGCGGGAGGAAAACGAGGGTGTGACGGAGGCTTTTCTCGCCCGGCATCCCGAATTCTGCCGGGAAGCGTTCACGCTCCCCGCGCCCTTCGGCGAGGTATCCGCCGGAGAGCGGACGGTGTGGCCCTTTGAGTTTGAGACGGACGGGTTCTATCTATGCAGGATGAGAAAAGAGAAATAAGGTCCCTGCTGCCGGAGGAGCTGGAAGCGGCGCTCCGGGAAATGGGGGAAGCGCCTTTCCGGGGAAAGCAGATCTTTGAATGGCTGACCAAAGGCGCGCGGGATTTCTCCGAAATGACGAATCTGCCGCTGCCGCTGCGGGAAAGGCTGGGGAAGGGATTTCGCATCGCCGCTCCGGAGATCCTCAGAAGGCAGGTCTCCGAAGCTGACGGCACGGTGAAATACCTCTGGCGCCTCAGCGACGGAAACGCGGTGGAAAGCGTCGTGATGCGCTATTCCTACGGGAACACGGTGTGCATCTCCTCCCAGGTGGGCTGTCGCCAGGGCTGCGTGTTCTGCGCCTCCACCGGCCTCGGCTTCATCCGCAATCTCAGCGCCGGAGAAATGCTGGCCGAGGTGCTCTTTTCCCAGCTGGACAGCGGAATACCCGTCACCGGCGTGGTGCTCATGGGCATCGGCGAGCCGCTGGAGAATTACTACGAGGTGCTTCGTTTCCTGAAGCTGGTGAATCATCCCCGGGGGATGAACATCGGCATGCGGCATATCTCCCTTTCCACCTGCGGCCTGGTGCCGGAGATCCGGCGGCTGGCGGAGGAAAAGCTGCAGCTCACCCTTTCCGTTTCCCTCCACGCGCCGGATGATGAAACCAGACGGAAGCTCATGCCCATCGCCAGAAAATACGACATTGAATCGCTCATCGGCTGCTGCGCCGACTATTTCCGAAAAACGGAACGGCGCATCAGCTTTGAATACGCATTGATCCGCGGCGTGAACGATACGCCGCGGCAGGCGGAAGCGCTGGCCGGGATCCTGCGGAGGACGCACGGGCATCTGAACCTCATTCCCCTCAACCGCGTGGAGGGGAGCCCGCTGATCCCCGGCGACGCAAGGAAATTCGCCGAAAGACTGAAGGAGCTCGGCGTGAACGTGACCGTGCGGCGGCGTCTCGGCGCCGATATCGACGCGGCCTGCGGCCAGCTCCGAAGAAAGGAGGCAACCTGAATGAAGGCTTGGAGCCTGACCGACCGCGGCCGGGTCAGAAAGCAGAATCAGGACGCCTGCCGTTTTTTGACCTTCCCCCTGGGGGACGGTACGGAGGTAACGGCGGCCGTCGTGTGCGACGGCATGGGCGGCGCGAAGGCCGGGAACGTCGCCAGCGAGATGGCGGTGGATACGTTCATGGAGGAGCTGCAGAAGGACTTTTATTCCTTCAACGTAGCGGACGTTCAGATCCTCTGCGCGGTGAAGACAGCCAACCGGCTGATCCATGAGCGGGCGATCTCCGATCCGGATTACGAGGGCATGGGGACGACGCTGGTGGCGGCTGTGACCGACGGGACCCAGGTGATCATCGCCAACGTGGGCGACAGCCGCTGCTACCAGGTGCGGGACGGGGCCATCCGCCAGCTCACCAAGGACCATTCCGTGGTGGAGGATATGGTGGACCGGGGAGAGATCGAACGGGCCGACGCCTGGAAGCATCCCAGGCGGAATTACATCACCCGCGCCCTGGGAGCGGAGGAACAGGTGGACTGCGATCTGTTTTTCCAGGAAGTGCTGCCCGGAGACGTGCTCCTTCTGTGCACCGATGGGCTCAGCGGCGTCGTGAACCCGCAGGAGCTGCTGTTTGAGATCGTCTACGGCGGCGAGCTGGACACGGCGGTGCGGCGCATGGTGGATATCGCGCTGGACTGGGGCGCTCCGGACAACGTGACGGCGCTGCTTCTGGCGTCGGAGCAGACACAGCAAAGCGACAGTGAGGATGGCCATGGAAACGAACGATAAATATATCGGCAAGATGCTGGACAACCGCTATGAGATCCTGGAACGGATCGGCGTGGGCGGTATGGCGGTGGTTTACAAGGCGCTCTGCCACCGGCTCAACCGCTACGTCGCGGTGAAGATCCTGAAGGACGATTATGCGGTGGACGAGGATTTCCGGCGGCGTTTCCACACGGAAGCCCAGGCCGTCGCCATGCTCAGCCACCCCAATATCGTGACGGTATACGACGTCAGCCGCACCCAGGACATCAACTATATTGTCATGGAACTCATCGAGGGTGTGACGCTGAAGCAGTATATGCAGAAGCGGGTACAGCTCAGCTGGAAGGAAGCCCTGCATTTTTCCATGCAGATCAGCAAGGCGCTGATCCACGCCCACAGCCGGGGGATCATCCACCGGGATATCAAGCCCCACAACATCATGATCCTGAAGGACGGCAGCGTGAAGGTGGCCGATTTCGGCATCGCCCGCCTCAGCTCCACAAAAAACACCCTGACCCAGCAGACCCTGGGCAGCGTACACTATATCTCCCCGGAGCAGGCCAAGGGCAGCAGCATCGACGCGCGCACGGACATCTACTCCCTGGGCGTCGTCATGTACGAGATGCTCACGGGCAGGCTCCCCTTCGAGGGGGAGAACGCCGTCTCCGTCGCCATCCAGCACATCAGCTCCATTCCGCTGATGCCCAGGGAGATCAATCCGGATATTCCGGTGGGCATGGAAGTCATCACCATGAAGGCCATGAATCCCGATCTGGAGAAGCGGTATCAGTTTGCCGAGCAGCTCTATGAGGATCTGGAGACCTTCCGCAAAAATCCGGACGTGGATTTTTCGGACGGGGACCTGGATTTTCAGTCCGGCGAGCGCAGCCTTCCGGAGCAGACCCGGCAGGAGCAGCGGCAGACCCCGCCGGAGACGGCCGTCCGGGGCGTCCGCCCGGTAAGCCGCCGGGGAGAGCTCACCCGGGAGGAATACAGGGAGAGCTCCGGACGCGCAAGGCGGGTCTCCATCCTCAGCGGCATGTTCCTGGTGATCATCTTCATTCTGGGCATCTTCCTCTATTTGTGGCACTACTGGTTCGACGACATGTTCTCCGAGCCGGAGACCATGGCCGTGCCGAATTTCGTGGGGGTCAAGCTGGACGATATCCTGGCAAACCCCGCTTATACGGATTATTTCAACGTCATCCCCGCCTATGAATCCAGCGAAACGGTGGCCGAGGGCTGCGTCATCAGCCAGAACCCGGCGGCCAACCGGAACGTGATCAAATCCGAGAAGAAAGCGGATATCAAGCTCACCGTAAGCAGCGGAACGACGGTGATCGTGCTGCCGGAGCTGACGAATACGGACTACAGAGACGCCATCATCAAGCTCAACAACTCCAATCTGAAGCATGAGGAGAGCTTTGTGAAATCGGAGGACGTCGTCGAGGGCTACGTGATCTCCATGATCCCCGCCGCCGGAACGGAGCTGAAGGCGGGGGACACCGTGTACCTGGAGATCAGCACCGGGCCGGAGATCAAATACGCCACCATGCCCCAGCTGGTGGGAGATCCCATCCGCACGGCGCAAGCCAAGCTGGAGGGAAGCAATCTCGTGGTCGGCAACGTGACGGAGCAGCCGGACGACGCCCCGGCGGGCACCGTGACCTGGCAGAGCATGACGGCAGGCGCCTCCGTGCAGGAAAAGACCAAGATCAACCTGATCATTTCCTCCGGTCCCGCCGAGACGGAGCCGCCCGTGGAAGAACCCGTGGAAGAACCCGTGGAAGAACCCGTGGGAGAAGAGCCGCCGGCGGAGGAGTCTGGCGGGGAAGAGCCGCCCGTGGGGAACGAGGACGGCAGCGTTGGCTGACGGCTTCGTCGTCAAGGCGGTCCGGGGGCTTTGGTACGTGGAAACGGGGGAGGGTATCCTCTGCTGCTCAGCCCGCGGAAGACTCCGGGCGGAACGGCTGACGCCGCTGGTGGGCGACAGGGTGACCGTGACGCCGCTGGGCGGCGGCAAGGGGAGCCTGGAGGGGATCCTTCCCAGGAAAAACGATTTCATCCGCCCCGCCGTCTCCAATCTGGACGCCCTGGTGATCCTGGCCTCCGCCGCCGTTCCGGTGACGGAGCCCTACCTGATCGACCGTATGATCGCCATCGCAGAGCTGAAGTACTGCGAGCCGGTGATCTGCTGGCATAAATGCGATCTGGCGAGGAACGGGGAACTGCGGGACGCTTATCGGGCGGCCGGGTTCCGCTGTCTGGAGACCAGCACGGTGACCGGGGAGGGGATCGCGGAGCTGTCGGAGGCGCTGCGGGGCAGGTTCTGCGCCTTTACCGGCAATTCCGGCGTGGGTAAATCCAGCCTGCTCAACGCCATGGAGCCGTCCCTCATGCTGGAGACCGGCGAGGTGAGCGACAAGCTGGGCCGCGGCAGGCATACGACCCGGCACGTGGAGGTCTTTCGTCTGGAGCCGGATATCCGTGCCGCCGATACGCCGGGCTTCTCCGCCTTCGACGCGGAGGACGTTTCCCTGCAGCTCAAGGAGCAGCTGCCGGAGCTGTTCAGAGAGTTCCGGCCGTATCTGGGCCGCTGCCGCTTCGTGGACTGCGGCCACGGCAGAGACGAGGGCTGCGCCGTGCGGGAGGCTGTGGAGAAGGGGAAGATCCATCCGAGCCGCTACCGAAGCTTTCTGCGGCTGAAGGAGGAGCTGAAGGACCTGAAAGAATGGGATTTCCGTAATTGACTTCCTTCTCCGCCCGTGCTATATTGTCGATATTAAGTTTCTATGGAGGTTTCAGTATGGAAGACAACTATGGCAAGAAATACAGCTCGCTTCGGCTTTCCGGCATGATCCATCTGCCCTTCGTCATGCTGACAATCCTGTTCGCCGTCGTTTTCGTGGCAGTGCTGGTCACGACGCTGCGTGGCGGCAGGAACTTGATGGCCGTTGCGGTCGTCGCAGGCATCGCGTTCGTGGTATTCCTCACCATCCTTCTCCGGCAGATCATCTCCCTGCGTATGGACGTTTACGAGTCTTGCCTGGTGCAGCAGAATATGTTCGGAAAGCGCGTCATCCGCGCCGACGAGGTCCGTGCCATCATCTGGCAGTTCCCCGGCGTCAACCCCATGAATCCCCGCGCCGCCCGCGTCAACAACACCTCCGCTGAGTTCATTTTCAAAGACGGCTCCAAGACCATGAAGATCCAGGACTCCTATTATCAGGACATGGAGAAGCAGATCTCCGCCTTCCAGACCCGCAACAACATCCCCAAGGATCTGGAGGTCCAGAAAAAGGGCGGCCATCGCTACGACGACATCTGATCCCGGAAACGAACGGGTCTGCCGAAGGGCAGGCCCGTTTTTCATAATAAGCATGCACTATCACAAAATCGAAGGAGGATACGGTTATGGACGCTTATCGCGATCCGGCCAGGAGCTTTGCAGAGCGGGCGGCTGACCTGGTGTCCCGCATGACGACGGAGGAAAAGATCGAGCAGATCCGTTCCGCTGCGCCGGCGCTGGAGCGCTTGGGCATCCCGGAAATGGACTGGTGGAGCGAGGCGCTTCACGGCGTCGCCCGGGAGGGAACGGCCACTATGTTTCCACAAAGCATCGGTCTCGGCGCGACCTTCGACCCGCAGCTGGTGGGGGAGATCGGCAAGGCCGTGGGGCAGGAGGCGCGCATTAAATACGAGCAGTATTCATCCCGGGGCGTGCGCGACCTTTTCAAGGGCCTGAGCCTATACAGCCCAAACATCAACATCTTCCGCGATCCCCGCTGGGGCCGGGGACAGGAGACCTACGGGGAGGATCCCTGGCTCACCGGGCGGATGGGCGTGAGGTACATCCGCGGCCTTCAGGGCGACGATCCCGCTTATCTGATGACGGCGGCCTGCGCGAAGCATTACGCCGTCCATTCCGGCCCGGAGCCGATCCGACACGAATTCGACGCGGAGGTGAGCCCCAAGGACCTGCGGGAAACCTACCTGCCCGCCTTTGAAGCCGCGGTCAGGGAAGCGGGCGTCGCCCAGGTCATGGGCGCCTACAACCGGACCCTGGGCGAGCCCTGCTGCGCCTCCGAGCTGCTGCTGCAGCAGGTCCTCCGGGAGGAATGGGGCTTCGAGGGCATGGTCGTTTCGGACTTCACCGCGCTCAAGGATTTTTACACCGGGCACAAGGTCACGAAGGACGCGCCGGAATCCGCCGCCCTGGCCCTGAAGCACGGCTGCGACATGAACCTGGGCTTCGTTTACCTTTCCCTGCCGGAAGCCCTGGAACGGGGACTTGTGGACGAGGCGGACATCGACAAAGCCTGCCGGAAGGTCATGGAGATCCGTCTGCGCCTGGGCCTCTACGAGACGCCGGATAGTCTCCGGGTAGACCATGCCCTGCTGGACAGCCCCGAGCACCGGGCGCT
Source organism: Oscillospiraceae bacterium (assembly GCA_017524845.1). Taxonomy (GTDB): domain Bacteria; phylum Bacillota; class Clostridia; order Oscillospirales; family Oscillospiraceae; genus UBA1774. The sequence continues at coordinate 11,549 of JAFXUU010000045.1, read as the reverse complement.
GAATCTGAAGGCCGCAAGGGAATCCCTGGTGCTCCTGAAAAACGACGGGCTGCTGCCGCTGCGGGGGAAGTTCCGTTCCGTCGCCGTCCTGGGCCCCAACGCCATGAGCACCCGTGCCCTCATGGGGAATTATCACGGGGAAGCCTCCGAATACGTCACCGTGCTGGACGGCATTCGCCGCGCCGCCGGGGCGGGCGTGCGCATCCGCTACGGTGTGGGCTGCGAGCTTACGCCCTACGTCCAGCCCGCCTCTCAGGACAAAAAATCGGGCGACGATATCTCCGTCTCCTTCTTCGACAACGTCGCCCCCACCTTCAACCTCCGGGAACTGATGGGCCACGGGGACAGGGAAGCGGAAGCCCTGGCCATGGCGGAGGAATCCGAAGCCGTGGTGCTGGTCCTGGGCCTGGACGAGACCGTGGAGGGCGAGGAGATGATGGGCGGGTACAGCTGCGATGAGTTTGCCGGCGGAGATAAGAAGACCCTGCTCCTGCCCTCCAATCAGAGGAAGCTGCTGGAGGACGTGCTGGCCCTGGGGAAGCCCACCGCCGTGGTGCTCCTTTCCGGCAGCGCCCTCAGCGTGGACGATCCGCGGATATCCGCCCTCGTTCAAGCCTGGTATCCCGGCTCCCTGGGCGGTCAGGCGGTCGGAGAGCTGCTCTTCGGGGATTTCAGCCCCTCCGGGCGGCTGCCGGTGACCTTCTACCGCAGGATCGAGGACCTGCCGCCCTTCACGGATTACGCCATGAAGAACCGCACCTACCGTTATTTTGAAGGGGAGCCCCTCTATCCCTTCGGCTACGGACTCAGCTATACGAGCTTTGCCTACGCGGACCTTTCCGTGACTGTGGGTGAGGAGATCACCGTTTCCGTGACGGTCTCCAATACCGGAGACCGGGAGGGCAGGGAGGTCGTGCAGGCCTACGTGCGCTGGGATGGGGGAGACGAGACCCAGCCCCTCAGGCACCTCTGCGCTCTTGGGGAAGCCTTCCTCCGGCCGGGAGAAGCGGCGGAGGTCACGCTCCGCATCCCCAAAGAGGCCCTTTATACCTATCGCGCGGACGGGAGCCGCGCCGTAGAGCCGGGGAGCTACACTCTCTGGGTTGGCGGCGGACAGCCGGACGAACGCTCGGCGGCGCTCACGGGCGTGAGGCCCCTGTCGGCGGGATTTGTCCTGTAATACGAATCCTCCGTTAAAACCGGAAAACACCGGCCCCTGCAGCCGTTTTCAGCTGCAGGGGCCGGTTTCATACAGGATCGGGTCACTTCGTCAGCAGATCGAAAACCGTATTGGCGATCCCTTCGGGATCGAGCCCGTAGTAATGATAAACGGCGTCGGTCTCTCCCAGCACGGCGAACTCATCCGGAAGGCCGATGCGCTTGAAGCGGCCGCCGAAGCCGTTTTCCAGCAGACACTCCGCCACGGCGGAGCCCAGACCGCCGTTGATGGAATGTTCCTCCACGGTGACCACGGTGCCTGTCTCCCGGGCGGCCCGAAGGATGGCCTCGGTGTCCAGCGGCTTGATGGTGTGCATATCGATGAGCTGTACGCTGACGCCGTGCTCCTCCTTCAGCTTCTTCGCCGCCATCATGGACCAGTAGACGGGGCTTCCGGCTGAGATGATGGTCACGTCGCTGCCCTCCAGCACCTGGATGGCCTTGCCGAAGGTGAAGTTATAATCGTTGTCGGCGTATACGGCGGGCATGCCCGCCCGGTCGATGCGGATGATCATGGGACCGGGGTAGGTGAGGGACTGGCGGATGGCCTTGCAGCACTGGGCCGCGTCGGCCGGGACCACCACGGTGAGGTTGGGGATAGCCCGGTACAGGGCCAGGTCCGCGATGCAGTTGTGGGTGGGACCGCCGCCGGCGGTCACGCCCGCGTGGGTGCCGATGAGGCGGACGTTCACGTCGTTGTAGGCGATGTCCGTATGGATCTGGTCCGCGCTGCGGAGGCTGAGGAAGGGCCCCATCACCTGGGCGTAGACCACCTCGCCCGCCAGGGCCATGCCGCAGGAAGCGCCAACCTGATCCGGCTCGGCGATGCCGAAGTTGAAGCAGCGGTCCGGATATTTGGCCACCAGCCTGCCCGCGCTGGAGGAGGGGGCCACGTTATCGGAGTAGGTGAAAACGAAGTCCAGACCCTCGTCCGCCATGCGGAGCAGCTCCTCCGCATAGGCCTCGCGGGCGCTGGAAAGCATCTGATCGAAGTCGAACGTGGATTTTATCGCCATGAGGCCTTCCTCCTTTCCCAATCGGATTCCACGCACGCAATGGCGTGCTCGTAGTCTTCCTTTCCGAGGCCGCCGCCGTGCCATTTCACGTTGCCGGCCATGAAGTCCACCCCGTGTCCCTTTTCCGTGCAGCAGATCAGGGCGATGGGCTTCCGCCGCTCCACCGGATCGGCCTTCGGCAGCGCTTCCAGCGCGGCGCAGACCTGGCGGATGTCGTTGCCGTCCTCGATCACCCGCACGTCCCAGCCGAAGGCCTCCAGCTTTTTGTCCAGCGGGTCGTGATTCATGACGGCGGCGGTGGGTCCGGTCATCTGCAGCCGGTTTTTGTCCACGATCAGGGTCAGGTTCCCCAGCTGATAATGGCTGCCGGACATGAGGGCCTCCCAGTTCGTCCCTTCGTCCAGCTCGCCGTCGCCGGTCATGACGAAAACGCGCCAGGGGGCCTTCTGCTTCCGTCCGGCCAGGGCCATGCCCACGGAGATGGGGAGGCCGTGGCCGAGAGAGCCTGCGGAGACCTCCACCTGCGGACAGTATTTCCGGTTGGTGTGCATGCCGAATCTGGACTTGTCCAGACATTCGAAGTTGTCGATCATATACTGCATGCTGTAGGCGCCCAGATCGGAGAAAATGGTATACAGCGTCTCGGAGCAGTGGCCCTTGCTGAGGATGAAGCGGTCCCGCTCCGGCTTGTGGGGATCCAGCACGTCGAAATCCATGTAGCGGTAGTAGAGGGCGACGGCCATTTCCACCATGCTCATTTCGCCGCCCAGGTGTCCCATGCCGATGTTGTATACCAGCGTCAGGATGCCTTTGCGGATGCGGTAACAGGTCTCTTCCAGGCGGCGGGCCTCCGCCTCGTCAAAGGGGGCAAGGGTTTTCACAAGCATTCCTCCTTATTCCATGTCCTTGTTGCAGCGGATGAGGATCTTCGGATATTTGCCGCTGACCTGGGCGTCGAAGGCGGCGGGCGCGTCGTCCAGCTCGAAGACCTTGGCCGTCAGCGGCTCCAGATCCAGCTCGGGCAGCATCTGGGCGGCTCTGGGGAAGGCGTAGGGGGCGACGTACATACCGGTGATGGTCAGCTCGTTGTAATAGCAGAATTTATAGAGGTTCAGGGGCATCTCGTAGTCATTGGGATACATGGCGGAATATATGAGCTTGCCGCCTTTGGCCGTCACAAAGGGAAGATCGTAGACAGCCTTGGTGCTGCCGGTGCAGTCGAACACCACGTCGAAGCCGCGGCCGCCGGTGATCCGCCGGGCAGCGTCCCGGATGTTCTCCTTCATGGGATCGATCACGTGCTTCGCGCCGAAGCGGAGGGCGAGCTCCCGCCGCTCGGCAATTGGCTCGGAGAGGGTGAGCTCCGTCGCGCCGTACTTCTTCAGACACTGGGTGATGAGCAGTCCGATGGGGCCGCCGCCGCTCACCAGGACCCGCTGGCCGAATTTCAGCTCCGCCTTGTCCATGGCCCGGACGGCGATGCTCACGGGCTCCAGAAGGCAGCCCGTCTTCAGACTGACGGAATCCGGCAGCTTGTAGACCTGGCTCTCATGCCAGACCAGGTCCTCGCTGAAGCCGGGGTGGTTGGATTCATCGGCGTGCTCGCAGAACTGCTGCTGACCGTTCTGACAGTAGTAGCAGGTTCCGCAGAACTTGAGGAAGTTGCCGGCGACCCGGTCGCCGACCTTCAGGCCCTTCTTCGTGGCCTTTTCTCCCACCTCCGTGATGACGCCGGAGACCTCGTGCCCCATGCCGTAGGGGACCGGCCAGCCGAAGATGCCCTCCACGAGATGGGGATCAGAGCCGCAGATGGCGCAGTAGGCCACCTTGATGCGGACGTCCTCGGGTCCCAGGGGATCCCTGGGCACGTCCCACACTTCGATCTTGCCTCGCTTTTCGGGGTCCTGCTCCCGCAGGCTTCCGATGCGGACGCAGCGGATGGATTTCATAAAACTTCTTCCTTTCCCTCAGGTTTATAGACCAGCCGATCCCCGTTCAGACAGGCATAGACCAGCGTATCTCCTACATAGCGCAGCGTGAGCAGGAAGGGCGGCGCGTCCTCCGCCAGCAGCCGGAGGAATATCCGATCCCCCTCCCACAGAGGCAGGTCCGGGACCCGCTCCTTTTCCACCCATTCCAGGATGCCCTCGTCGCAGTCGGTCAGCTCGCCGAGGAAACGGTCGGCGGTGAAGAGGTACATGTATTCCGTTTCCCACGTGTCGCTGACAAAGGTCACGACGCCCCGGAAGCGCCAGGACGCCAGCGTGAGCCCCGTTTCCTCCCGCACCTCCCGCAGGAGGCACTCGTCCGGACTCTCGTCCGCCTCGAAATGTCCGCCCACCCCGATCCATTTGTCGCGGTTCAGATCGTTTTCCTTTTTGACCCTGTGCAGCATCAGGTAACGTCCGTCCCGCTCGATATAGCATAGTGTGGAATTTTGCATAATGCACCTTCGGATACGGCGGACCCGGGCAGGATGCATCGTATCCGGTATTTGCAGATTTCATATATGCCATGCTGCGGGAAGCGGTATGGCATGAACGCCCGGTTATGGAAAACGCCCGGCTTTCCGGAGAAGGAAAGCGGCGGAGAGATACACGCAAAACCTATATAAAATCATTATATCACAATATATGGGACCGTCAAGAACCCGCCCCCCGCAGATAACGGAAAGATTCTCCGAAAACTCTTTACAAAACGGAGGTTTTATGCTTTATTGTATCGGGAATCATTCAGGTTATTGCCGCGGCCGTGCGGCTGCCAGAGGAGGTGCTTCCTTGGAAACCAAATATGCCAGGAAGGGGAGCGCCGTATACGCGGCGCTGGCGGCCACGAAACGGCATCCTTCGGCGGACAGCCTGTACCGGGAACTCCGGCTGGTCTATCCGAACATTTCCAGAACGACGGTGTACGCCAACCTGGCGAAGCTGCGGGAGGAAGGCCGCGTGATCTGCGTCGGCGTGGTGGACGGACGGGAGCGCTTCGACGCGGTGACCGCGCCCCATCCCCATTTTATCTGCAGCGGCTGTTCCGCGGTCCTGGACGTGGAGGGACTTTCGGACACGCAGCTGCTGGACCGGGAGGCGGAAGCACACAACCCCGTTCGGGTCGACGGCCATGAGCTGGTGTTCCACGGCCTCTGTGCCGAGTGCGTCCGCAGACAGCGTTCAGATGTCGAGATGTGATCCAGACAATTACAATATAGGAGGATATCCAGATGAGAAAGTTCGTATGTATGGTGTGCGGCTACGTGTATGAGGGCGACAGCGCTCCCTCCCAGTGCCCCCAGTGCAAGGCCCCTGCCGCCAAGTTCAAGCTGATGCCCGAGAAGGACAGCTGGGCTGCCGAGCACGTCGTCGGCATCGCCAAGGGCGTCCCCGAGGACATTCTCGCCGATCTGCGTTCCAACTTCACCGGCGAATGCAGCGAGGTCGGCATGTACCTTGCCATGGCCCGCGTCGCCCATCGGGAGGGCTATCCCGAGATCGGCCTCTATTGGGAGAAGGCCGCCTATGAGGAGGCCGAGCACGCCGCGAAGTTTGCCGAGCTGCTGGGCGAGGTCATTACCGACAGCACCAAGAAGAACCTGGAGATGCGGGTCGAGGCCGAGAACGGCGCCACCGCCGGCAAAGCCGACCTGGCCAAGCGCGCCAAGGCTCTGAACCTGGACGCCATCCACGATACCGTGCATGAGATGGCCAGGGACGAGGCCCGCCACGGCAAAGCCTTCAAGGGCCTGCTGGAGCGCTACTTCGGCAAATAATCCCCCGCGGGACATCAATCTTTACTGAATGAGCTGCGCAGTGCGGCAGGGCCGGGTGCCCTGCCGTCGCGCAGTTAAGGAGCGTTATGACAAAGGTCGCCATCGATTCCGGCATCTGCGGCATGAGCACCGTCGTCACCGCCGTCTCGGCGGATGGGGAAACGGTGCACGTGACCGCAGAGAGTCCCTGCCCGGCCGTGCAGGGGATGATGAAAGCTCTCGGGGAAGAATTCGACGTGTTCGACGTCTGCATGATCAAGCCCGGCGCCGGTCCCTTCTACGAATACGCCGCGGAGAGCTTCCCCGGCCATGCCGGATGCCCCGTCTGCGCGGGGATCGCCAAATGCATCGAGGCGGAGTGCAATATGGCGCTGAAAAAGGACGCCGCCATCCGCTTCCTGGAGAGCTGATACTGGTATGACAACAGCAGGACGCCCGGTTTCCCAGGAAACCGGGCGTCGACGGGAAAACCGGCTCAGCGATAGAGGCGTCGGCCGAGGTCGCTTGTGAGATTGTACGCGCAGAAGGGGACCATGCCGTAACGGGGATCGGACTCGCAGACGTAGCAGCGCTGCAGACGGTCCAGGTCGAGATTGTAGGCGTCCTGGAAGAGCATGCCCGAGACCGAAAGGGTCGAATCGTGGGCTTCCGCCAGGAACTGGTCGAAATCCGGGATCTCCGAGCTGCTTCCCGACGCCGTTCTGACGCGCAGACGGGGGCCGCTCCACTGACGGGCCACATTTCGTCGGGAATCCCCGGAGGTGGTGCAGCAGGCGCTGCCCGCCCGCTTTTTTAGGGGCTTCAGTCTGCCGCCGATCAGCATATAGCCGGCGTGGATGGAGCAGTAGGGGTTTTCCGCGCTGCCCCCGGTGAAGTCCGAAGCCTTCATGCGCCCGTCGGTCTGCCGCTCGATATCCCGCAGGAGCGCGGGGATCGTGATCCGGCGCTTTTCTCCGGGCAGCTCACAGCGGCCGAAATAGCTCACCGGCTGGAAGTGAACGCCCCGTACGGACGGCATGTGCTTTTCCGCGAAGCGCAGGATATTGCCCAGCTCTCCGTCGTTGACGCCGGGCACCACCGTGGGCACCAGGACGACGCCGAGCCCCGCCTCCGCGCAGCGGCGGATGGCCTGCAGCTTCACCGTCACCAGCGGACGGCCCCGCAGAGTCTCGTATATCTCGTCCCGAAGACCGTCGAACTGGAGGAAAACGGTGTTGAGCCCGGCTTCCTGCAGGGAGCGGGCATAGCCGCTCTCCCGGGCAAGGCGGACGCCGTTGGTGTTCAGCTGAAAGAAGGAAAAGCCCCGCTCCCTGCCCATGCGGATGATCTCCGGAAGATCGTCGCGCATGGTGGGCTCGCCGCCGCTGAGCTGGAGATTGAAGGGCCCGCCGTGTGCCATGAGCCATTCCATTCGGCGGCCGAGCTCCTCCAGAGAGGGATCCTCAGCTGCCGCGGACTCCCCGGAGGAAGCGAAGCAGACAGGGCAGCGGAGATTGCAGCGCGATGTCAGCTCCAGAAGGACGCAGCAGCCGCTGCGGCGGTGCGCTTCACACAGGCCGCAGTCCCGCGGGCAGCCCTCTTTCACCGGCTTCGGATCGGGCAGCGCGTCCTTTTTTGTGTTGCCCGCGTCCCATGCCCGCCAGGAATCGGCGGAGCCCTCCCATACCGGCACCTGATACCGGCCGTGCTCCGGGCATTCCTTCGTCATATAAACGGCGTCGTCCGTCGAGACCAGCTGCGCATCCAGGACCCGCAGGCACACGGGACAGACGCTTTTCGTGTTTTTCAGAAGCTCCATGCACATATCACCCCGGAACAGTATAGCGGGCGTAAGGCCGTAATGCAAGAAGCCTTCCGCCGGAAAAGGAGAAAAGGCGATGAACCTGAACGATATCCGCCTGATCGCCGTCGACGTGGACGGGACGCTGCTCAACAGCCGAAAGGAGCTGACCGATCCCGTCAGAGCCGCCGTCGCTGCCGTCAGGGACCGGGGCGTCCTCTTTACCATCGCCACCGGCAGAGATATCCTCGGCCTGCGGAAGCTGGGGGACCTTCTGAGCGAGGGCGTGCCGGTGATCACCTACAACGGCGCGGAGCTCCGCCGGGCAGGCTCGGAGGAGCTCATACGCGGAACGTATATGCAGACGGACGCGGCGCGGGAGGTGATCGGCCGGGGCCTGTCCGGGGGCTTTTCCGTCATCGTATGGAGCAGGGGAGAGCTCTTCATCGGACAGCCGGGTCCCGCCTGCGCGGGTTATTCGAAAATGTACGGCATCCGGGAAAAGGAGCTCGGGGACCCGGAGCTTCTCATCCGGCGCGGTATCACGAAGGTCATATGGGCCGGTCAGGCGGAGGAGATCGCGGCGCTGGAGCGCAGCCTTCAGACGCGCCCCATCCGGGATACCGTCTGCTGTACCTCCGAGGCCAGCTATCTGGAATTCATGGCCTCGGGCGTGGACAAGGGCGCCGGACTGGCCGCCGCTGCGGAAATCCTGGGGCTTACACGGCGGCAGGTGATGGCCGTGGGGGACGGTCACAACGATCTTCCCATGCTGCGGTGGGCAGGCTGTTCGGCCGCTATGGGAAACGCCTCGGAAAGCGTCCGCGAAGCGGCTGATTTCGTCGTCCCGTCCTGCGACGACGATGGGCTCGCGGCGGCGCTGCGTCTGGTCTCGGATGCATACGATCGCGGCGAACGGTTCACTGAGATGCCGGTTTAAAACGGCAATTCCGTAAAGAATACGGCAGATTTGTGCACTTTATCCACGAAAACCAGCCCTTAAATCAAAAACTTGGACGCAAATCGGGGACAAGTATCTTGCAATCTTCGGAAAAAAGAGTTTTAATATAAAAAGCGTATTGTTTCGTATTGCGGCTTGCTGTTCAGCGGACCCGCGGGAGGGCCGGAATGGTCAACAAGAAATACGCTGCGGACTACCGGCTGGAAAACGTCGTGGACCGCAGCGGCAGACTGAAAACCGTGCCGGTTTACCGCGGCGTGTATTATCGTTTCGCCGCAGGGGAAGCGGAGCTTCGCCGGGGAAAGCGGCGCAGCACGATCCTGCTCTCCGCCGCGTCCGGCGCCCTGCTGCTGACGCTGCTGATACCCTCGTCGCTCCTCCAGCGGATCTATGCGGTGATGCCGCTGATCCTCTGCCTTCTCCCGGCCGTTCTCCTTTGGACGAGCCTTTACGCGGCGCTTACGGCGGGAGAGAAGGTCAACCGGGAGCAGCGGGACCGGATCTGCGACCGGCTGGCCGCCTGGAGCATGGTGCTGACGATCCTGGTCGCCGTTTCCCTTGTCGGTCAGATCGCCGCCTATATCGCCGGGGCCGGAGCGGAGGGCATCCCCGTCACGGTCCTGACGGTCGTCACCGCCGCCGCCGCCCTGTGTCTCCATCTCGGCAGGGAGGATCTCCGTATGGAGGAGATCCCGGGGCAGGCACAGACGAACGCTTCATCCGTTTAGATTATTGCGGTACCTCTGTCAGGCGGAGGACCGTGATATAAAATTCGAAATCAAGAAACAGGAGGAAAAACATGAACATCAGGAAACTGACGGCGCTTGCCCTCTGCCTGCTTATGCTCGTGGCTCTGGCTGCCGGCTGCAGCAATTCGGGCGACAGCAAGGGAAGCTCCGCTGCCACCCCGACTCCCGCGCCGGCGACGGCTGCACCCACTGCGGCTCCCACTCAGGCGCCCGCCGAAACCGCTCAGCCCGAGCAGACGCCCGAGCCCGCCCCCGAGAAGGTTCGCGGAGATACGCTGGCTGTCGGCTACGCGCCGTTCAACAGCAAGTTCTCTCCCTTCTTCTCTGAGACCGCTTACGACGCCGACGCTTACACCATGACCCAGATCGGCCTGCTGACCAGCGACCGTACCGGCGCCATCATCACCCGGGGCATCGAGGGCGAGACCAAGAATTACAACGGCACCGACTACACCTACTACGGACCCGCCGATCTGACCATCACCGAGAATGCGGACGGCACCGTGGATTACGATTTCGTCCTGCGCGACGACATCAAGTTCTCCGACGGCGTGCCGCTGACCGTGGACGACGTGATCTTCACCATGTATGTCCTCTGCGATCCCACCTACGACGGCAGCAGCACCCTTTTCGCTCAGCCCATCGAGGGCGTGGAGGCGTACCGCTCCGGCATGGACAGCCGCGGCAACGTGATTTTTGCCGCCGGCCCCGACGGATACACTGCCAACGACCTCTACACCGAGGAGCAGTACAACGCCTTCTGGGATTATTATGAGAACGAGGCCGGTCCCGCCTTCGCGCAGGAGATCGTGGACTACTGCCTCGCCAACTACGCCGCTTACGGCGCTGCCGACGTGGCCACCTCCGCCGCCCTGTGGGGCTTCACGCTGCCTGAGGACGCCACGGCTGCCGATTTCTGGGCCGCCATCGTGGAAGCCTACGGAGGAGATACCGAAACCGCTGAGGCCACCGAGTCTGCCGGCAACACCCGCCTGACCCTGACCATCGGCGCCCTGGGCGCCGAGATGCAGGCCGGCGTACAGACCGGCGAGAGCGCGCCGACCATCACCGGCATCCAGAAGACCGGCGCCAACAGTCTGCGGATCCATATGACGCAGGTGGACGCCACCGCCATCTACCAGCTGGGCGTTTCCATCACCCCCATGCATTACTACGGCGATACCGCCCTGTACGACTACGATAACAACATGTTCGGCTTCAACAAGGGCGACCTGAGCATCGTCCGGGAAAAGACCACCCAGCCCATGGGCGCGGGACCCTACAAGTTCCTCCGCTTCGAGAACGGCGTGATCAACTACGAGGCCAACGAGTACTATTATCTGGGCGCTCCCAAGACCAAGTACGTCAACTTCGTGCAGTGCACCACCGACGACGATAAGCTGAACGGCGTCGTCACCGGCACCATCGACATTACCGATCCTTCCTTCTCCACCGACACCGTGACCGCCATCGAGAAGACCAACGGCGGCAGCGTCAACGGCGCCGTGATCACCACCAACACCGTGGACAACCTGGGCTACGGCTACATCGGCATGAACGCCAACGTGATGAACGTCGCCGGCGAGCCTGCCTCCGACGCCTCCAAGAATCTCCGCAAGGCCTTCGGCACCCTCTTCTCCGTGTACCGCGACGTGGCCATCGACTCCTACTACGGCGAGCGCGCCACCGTCATCAACTACCCCATCTCCAACACCTCCTGGGCCGCGCCCCGTCCCTCCGACGACGGCTACAAGGTGGCCTTCTCCACCGACGTGAGCGGCGCCCCCATCTACACCTCCGGCATGAGCGCCGAGGAGAAGTACGCCGCCGCCGCCAAGGCCGCTCTGGGCTTCTTTGAGGCCGCCGGCTACACCGTGGAGGACGGCAAGCTGACCGCCGCTCCCGAGGGCGCCAGCCTGGAGTACACCTTCTGGATCCCCGCCGACGGCATCGGCGATCACCCCGCCTTCATGATCGTCAACGAGACCAAGAACGCTCTGGCCGACATGGGCATGAACCTCATCATCAAGGACCTGACCAACTCCTCCGAGCTGTGGGATGC
>JAFXUU010000044.1 GCA_017524845.1 Oscillospiraceae bacterium | reverse complement strand
GGGAGATCTTCGTGGAGCAGCTGGAGGGGTGGGACGACATCACCCCCGAGCATCTGGCGGAGCTGGAGGACCGGACGGCGTGCAACACCATCATGGTGGAGCTCAACGGCATGTGGCAGGAGCTGGATTTCTTCAAGCGCATGCCGGAGAACTGGTACCCCTTCCGGAAGTTCGTCATCGCAGACGCCTCCACCTTCGTCACCTACAACAACAATATGCGGGCCCTGGCGGCGGACAAGCTGAAGGAGAGCACCGTTGTGGTCTTCAACCGGGCGGACCCCGGCGTGGACCGGGAGGCCCTGCGGAAGATCGTTCGGGCCGCCTCCCGACAGGTACCCATCTACTTCCAGGCCACCGGCGGGCCGGAGGAATACGACGATACCCCCATGGAGCTGCCCTACGACCTCTCCGCTCCCATCGTGGAGATCGAGGACCGGGACTACGCCGAGTGGGAGCGGGACATCTCCGAGGAGCCGGAGAAGTACGACGGCAAGATCCTGCGCCTCCGGGGCTTCGCCGTGAAGACCCGGGACCATCGCAAGGGCCGCTTCGGTTTCGGACGGCAGGTGATGACCTGCTGCGAGGCGGATATCACCTTCCTGGGCTTCCCCGCCGTAGCCAGCCCGGCCAATACGCCGGTACCCGGCAGCTGGGTGGAGCTCACCGCCCAGGTGGCGGTGACTCCCTCTAAAAAGGGAGAGCCCGTGCCGGAGCTCATGGTGATCACCTGCGACAAGGCGGAAAAGCCGGAAAACACCCTGGCAACCTTTTACTAATTAACATTTACAGTTAACAGCACGGTCCTTGCCGGTGTTGGTTGTTAACTATTAACTGTTGCTTATTATTTATTGCTTGGAGCGATCATGCATTACCCGTTTCTGGAAATGTTTCCCTTCTGCGCCCCGGAGGAGGGCGGCGCGGAGGACGCCATCCTCCGGCCCTTCCAGGAGGCGCAGGTCTTTGAAGCGGCGGTGGACAAGGCGTCCGCCGCCATGGACCTGTCCGTGGAATTCCGGGAGGCGCCGCCTCCCGTGTCTCTCAGTGCCGCCGAGACCCGGATCGCCGCGCACTACGATCTGAGCCGGGTGGAAATCCGCCCCTTCCTTGCCGCCTCCGCCAAAAAGGAGAAGGCAGGCGCCGCCGATGGAAAAAAGCAGCTCTGGGGCAAAAAGCCCAAGGGCGAGGCGGTCCCCATCGCCGGGCTGACCCCCGAATCCGGGAAGACCGTGGTCACCGGCGAGGTCTTCGGCCGGGAGCTGCGGGAGGTGCGGGGCGGCCGGAAGATCCTCTCCTTCAACGTGACGGACTACGGGGGCAGCATCCACGTCAGCCGCTTCCTCCAGGAGGGGGACGAGGGGCTGGAGGCCGTGGAGGACGGCATGTACGTCACCGTGGCGGGGGAAGTGAGCTACGACCGCTGGCACGGGGACATCGCCATGGCCCCCACGGGGCTGCTGCGTCTGCCCGTGCCCGTGCGGACGGACGCCGCCCCCGGAGAAAAGCGGGTGGAGCTCCACGCCCACAGCCGCTACAGCCAGCTGGACGGCCTGACGGATATAAAAAAGCTGGTGCAGACCGCCGCCCGCTGGGGCCACAAGGCCGTGGCGCTGACGGATCACGGGGTCCTGCAGGGCTACCCGGAGCTCTGCGAGGCCGGGAAAAAGGCGGGCATCAAGGTCATCTACGGGGTGGAGGGCTACTACGTCAACGACGTGGACGACCGGGTGGCTGTCTCCGGGGATCGGGACGCCGCCTTTGAGGACGAGTTCGTGGCCTTCGACCTGGAGACCACGGGCCTGAAGTCGGATTACGACCGCATCATCGAGATCGGCGCGGTGATCATGAAGCAGGGGAAGGAGCTGAGCCGCTTCCAGACCTTCGTGGACCCCGGCTTTCCCATTCCTGCGGAGATCACCGGCCTCACCGGCATCCGGGACGAGGACGTGGCGGGCGCGCCGGACGAGGCGAGGGCCGTCCGGGCCTTTCTGGACTTCGCCGGAGGCCGCGTGCTCTGCGGCCACAACGCGGATTTCGACATGGGCTTCCTGGCGGAGGCCTGCAGCCGCTGCGGCATCCCCTTCGACAGCACCTGTGTGGACACCCTGGTGCTGAGCCAGAGCCTCCTGCCCATCCGCAAGCACAATCTGGACGCGGCGGCCAGCTACCTGGGCCTGCCGGAGTTCCGGCACCACCGTGCCTCGGACGACGCCCTCACCTGCGGCCTGCTGCTGGAGGCCTTCTTCGGGCTCCTGCGGGAGAAGGGCGTGGGGCGTATCGGCGAGCTGGGCCCCGTTATTTCCGAGCTGCGTCGGGACTGGGACGGCCGGAGGCAGCCCAAGCACATCATTCTCCTGGTGAAGGAGCAGAAGGGAATCCGCAACCTCTATGAGCTGGTGTCCCGCTCGCACCTGGAGCATTTCAAAAAGTATCCCATCATCCCCAAGAGCCTCCTGACGGAGCTGCGGGAGGGGCTGATCGTGGGCTCCGCCTGTGAGGCCGGGGAGATCTTCCGGGCCGTCACCGGCCGCAGGAGCATGCGGGAGCTCATGCGCCTCGCCGCCTTCTACGATTTCCTGGAGATCCAACCCATCTGCAACAACGCCTTCCTCGTCCGCTCCGGCACCGCCGGGAGCGAAGAGGAGCTGCGGGACTACAACCGCAAGGTCGTGCGCCTGGGCGAAGCCATGGGCAAGCCCGTGGCGGCCACGGGGGACGTTCACTTCCTGGAGCCGCGGGAGGAGATCTTCCGGCGCATCCTTCTGAGCAACAAGTTTTCCGACTGCGACGAGCCGCTCCCCCTGTATTTCAAGACCACGGAGGAGATGCTGGAGGAATTTGCCTATCTCGGGGAAGCCAAGGCCCGGGAGGTGGTGGTGGAAAACCCGGGAAGGATCGCGGACATGGTCGAAGAGGTCGCGCCTCTGCCCACGGGGCTCTTCCCGCCCAAGATCGAGAATTCCGAGGCCCAGCTCAAGGCGCTCTGCTACGACAAGCTGCACCGCCTCTACGGGGACGAGCCGCCGAAGCTGGTGTCCGACCGCATGGAGGAGGAGCTGAACAACATCTGCTCCCGGGGCTACGACGTGATCTATATGTCCGCCGTGAAGCTGGTGCAGAAGTCCAACGAGGCGGGCTATCTGGTGGGCAGCCGGGGCAGCGTTGGCTCCTCCCTGGTGGCCTACATGTCCGGCATCACGGAGGTGAACGCCCTCCCGGCCCATTACCGCTGTCCGAGCTGCCGCCACGTGGATTTCGAGGCCGGGGCCGCCTACGCCTGCGGGCCGGATATGCCCGACGCCCGCTGCCCCGTCTGCGGGACGAAGTACGTCAAGGACGGGTACAACATCCCCTTCGAGACCTTCCTGGGCTTCGGGGGCGACAAGGTGCCGGACATCGACCTGAATTTCTCCGGGGAATACCAGGCCCGGGCCCATCGGGACACCATCGAGCTCTTCGGGGCCGACCACGTGTTCCGGGCGGGCACCATCGGCACCATCGCGGAGAAGACCGCTTACGGCTACGTGAAGAAATACAACGAGGAGCGGGGAAAGCACGTCACCAAGGTGGAGGAAAACCGTCTGGCGGCGGGCTTCACAGGGGTCAAGCGCACCACGGGCCAGCACCCCGGCGGCCTGGTGGTCATTCCCCAGGACAAGAGCATCTACGATTTCTGCCCCGTGCAGCACCCGGCGGACGATCCGGACACGGACATCATCACCACCCACTTCGAATACCACTCCATGGAGTCCAACCTGCTGAAGCTGGATATGCTGGGGCACGACGATCCCACCATGATCCACATGCTGGAGGAGCTCACGGGAGTGGACGTGAAGTCCCTTCCCCTGGACGACGAGCAGACCATGCTCCTGTTCCGCAGCCCGGAGGCCCTGGGCATCCCGGACGGGGATCCCATCATCGGCCACACCGGCTCCATTGCCGTGCCGGAGTTCGGCACGAAGTTTACCCGGGAAATGCTGGTGGATACCCAGCCGGAGAAGATGAGCACCCTGGTGCGCCTGTCCGGCTTCTCCCACGGGACGGACGTGTGGCTGGGCAACGCCAAGGACATCATCCAGAGCGGCACCGCCTCCGTGGACGAGGCCATCGGCTGCCGGGACGACATCATGCTCACCCTCATCGACTACGGTCTGCCCGCCAAGCGATCCTTCAAGATCATGGAGACCGTGCGGAAGGGCCGGGGTCTGGCGGAGGATATGGAGACGGACATGCGGGGCGCGGGGGTGCCCGAGTGGTACATCGATTCCTGCAGGAAGATCAAATACCTCTTCCCCAAGGCCCACGCCGTGGCCTACGTCATGATGGCCCTGCGCATCGCCTGGTTCAAGGTACATATGCCCCTGGCCTTCTACGCCGCCTATTTCACCATCCGCTGCCCCGCCTTCGACCTGAAGATCGCCACGGCGGGCCAGGAGGCCGTGCGCCGGAAGCTCCAGGAGCTGGCGAAGAACATGAACGAGCTGAAGCAGGCGGAAAAGGACCTCTATACCGGCCTGGAGGTGGTGTATGAGTTCTATCTCCGGGGCTTCCGCTTCGGCAGCCTGGACCTGAAGAAGAGTCACGCCACCCGCTTCCGCATCGACGGGGACCGGCTGATCCCCCCCTTCACCGCCGTGGCGGGCCTGGGGGAGGCCGCCGCCTGGGATATCTACGAGAAGCGGGACCGGGAGTTCACCGCCGTAGAGGAATTCGCGATGGCCTGCAGCAAGGTCTCCAAGACCCACATCGACGAGCTGAAGGCCGCCGGCGCCTTCGGAGACCTGCCCGATTCCGCCCAGATCTCCTTTTTCTGAGCCTTAGTCCGCAACCGATTTTCCGGAGGGATGCAAGATGGCAAATTTTGACCCGAATACCGGCGCGCCGCTCGCGCCTGTGCAGAAGAAAAGCGGCGGCAGGATCGCCCTCATCATCGTCTGCCTGCTGCTGGTCTGTGCTCTGGCCTTCGGCCTGGGCTCCGTCGTCCACTGGGTGAGCCGCCTGCGCATCGTGCCCAGGAGCGGGCAGGCCAGAGTCTATACGGTGACGGAGCGGGCCTCCGCCGACGCCGCCGTGGACCCCGCCTTCACCGGGGAGGAGCTCAGCGCCGCGGATATCTACGCCCTCCTCACCCCCAGCTGTGTGGGCGTCACCACCAGCACCACGATCACAAACGTCTTCGGACAGGTCACCCGGGGGGCCATCACCGGCTCCGGCTTCCTCATCAGCGCCGACGGGTATATCCTCACGAACAACCACGTGATCGAGACCGCCGCCGCGGAGGGGCTGGAGGTGAAGGTGATGCTCTATTCCGGGGAGGAATATACCGCTGAGATCATCGGGGGCGACAGCAAAAGCGACGTGGCCCTGCTGAAGATCCCCGGCAAGGACCTGCCCGCCGCTGTGCTGGGCACCTTCGCGGATACCCGGGTGGGGGAGGAGATCTACGCCATCGGAAACCCCCTGGGGGAGCTGACCTATTCCATGACCGGGGGCATCGTCTCCGCCCTGGACCGCAGCATCCCCATCTCCAACAGCGTCACCATCGATATGTTCCAGATCGACGCCGCCATCAACAACGGCAATTCCGGCGGCCCCATCGTCAACCGATACGGGCAGGTGATCGGCATCGCCTCGGCCAAGTATTCCTCCTCCGGCGTGGAGGGCCTGGGCTTCGCCATCCCCATCGACGACGCCCTCCGGGTGGTGGACGATCTCAACGCCTGGGGCTACGTCCGGGGACGGCCCCTGTTGGGGGTCACCGTGGGCAACGCAGAGGCCTACGAGGCCGGAGCGTCCGGGGCCGTGGTCATTTCGGTGAACCCCGGCTCCTGCGCCCAGAAGGCGGGTCTGCAGACGGGGGATATCATCGTGGAGGCCGACGGAAAGGAGATCGCGGACGTAGCCGCCCTCCTGGCCGCCAAAAAGGCCTGGCGGGCCGGGGACACCGTCGCCCTGGTCTATCTCCGGGAGGGGACGCGGTACACCGTCACCCTCACCCTGGACGAGGACGTGCCGGAGTAAGGGAAACTGAATCGCAGTAAGGGGATTATTCAGACATCGGAGCAGAAGTATGCGAATGGTCGTATTGGACCCTCCTCACGTCCCGTGTTCTCGACAATCTGTTTTCTCACAGAAAAAGGTCCGGCCCGCAGCGTTCTCGCAGGACACGGGGTCCGGAGGCTCGTGAACGGAACGGGACAGTGACGGGGAACGGCGCCCCTCCTGTTTCGTACCTTATGGATTTGAAAACCGGCAGCGTGTGAAAGGACTTGGCTCCGTTGATTACTGCGGAGAATGTCGAAAAGCCGAGCTTCCTTGGTCTCAATGCGAAGGCGTTGGGAAATTCGGGTTTTTCATATATGATCGACAGCAACCGACCCATTTGCCGCCGAACACGAAAAAATAATTGATTAAAGGAGCGATGTATTGTGTCTGTTGTGCTGACGGTAAAGGTTTTCGGCTTTCCCATCGGAACGGGAGATTTCTTTTTTTCCTTCTTCTCCACGGTCGCCGTGCGGCTTGAAAAGGAACAATGGGGAAGCCGTTTCCCGGTGATCATGAAGGAGCTGTACCGGGGCTCCGTTCCGGCGGAGCATCTGCGTCAGGCTGAGAAGGAATTGTCCCAGATCAGGAGCGAGCTCAAGCGATTCCCGAGATCCGAGGTCGTGTGGGATTATGAGGATCGGAGCAAACAGCCTCCCTGGGGAGACAACGTGAGCGAGACGATCCGGGATCTGTCCGACTATTTCGTAACGAGCGACGGGAAAAACCTGCTGGCGGTGATGCGGCGGGCGATAGGTGCTGGGCGGGCATTGAAAGCGCCCGTCGTAGTGGAGTCGCTTTGACCGCATCCTGACGCACCGGTCGTGGCCTTATTATCATCCTGTATCCCTGCGTACAGCGGCGGCTGGAGCGGCGGCAGCGGCGGGAACGGCCGGAGCTGATCCGGATGCCATGGTATACGCGCATGCTGCTGACGCTGATCCCGGTCCTGGTCTGCGCACCGCTCTGCGTGATATCCGGGCTCGGCTATTATGATGCGCCGGATCTTCTGGATGAACACGCCTGGCTTTTTGACCATATGATCTGTTGGAGCGTGGCACTGCCGACGGTCATTTTGATCCGGATCCCGGATAATACGTTTTCTCACCGGGCTGCGCAGTGAATGGGACCGCGCAGCAGACAAAGACACCGGCCCGCCCTTTTCGGGGCGTGCAGCTGTCAAGCAAAAGTAGACAAACAAAAAGAAGAAGCTAAGAGAAGCCCAGTTCGGTCCTGTACTGAACTGGGCTTTTGTAGCCCAGAGCAGCATGACGGCGCCGGTAGTTGAAGTATGAAACATACTGATCAAGGAGCGCCGGCACATCCTGTGCATGGTCCAGGTCGAAGTCCAAATAGAGTTCTTCCTTCATCCAACCATTTAATGCCTCAATAATTGGATTATCTGTAGGGGTTCCCCCTCGCGACATGGAACGAAGTATGTTATACTGTGTATGGGCTTGGCAAAAAGCCTTGGAAGAGTAGACAGCTCCCTGGTCGGTGTGGAAGACTACCTGGGGCTTCTGCTCTTCCTTTTTTCCCGCTAAACGGTTAAGAACAGCAAGGCAATCGTAATATGGCTTGTTGCTGCCGAGAACGTCGGTGACACTGTGAGCGAGGATCTCGTTGTTGAAGGTGTCCAGCAGAATTGTCCATTCCCAATACTTCTTCCCGACCTTCAACATCGTCATGTCGGAAACGACGATCTCAACGGGTTTTGTTGCGTTCCAATGGCCTCGAATCTCGTTTGCAAAGATATGGCTTTCTTCTCCCGGCGGCTTGTAGGTGTACTTTCTGGCCTTGGAGTGAATCCCGGCGTTCTTGCAGCATTGGTGGGCCAAATGGTCTGAAAACACCCACCCCGTCTCGTCAAAGACGTCTTTTGCAAGACGATGGTAACCATGCGAGGGATGCTTTTCATGAGCTGCCTGTAGGAGCTGCGTTAAAAGAATGCGGTCTTTCTCATAGCGGTTCTGCGTCCCTCTCCGGCTCCGCCATTTGTAATAGCCGGAACGGTTGACGTCCATGATTCGGCAGAGAAAGTCTACAGGATACTTCACTCTGAGTTCTTCGATGACTTCGTAGTCTTTCCGCTGCCAGTAACGTACTCCTTGCTTGCACCAGCTCCTTCCACCCAATATCCTTTTTTTAACCGGGCTATTTCTACTTCCTGCTTTGCTACGATCAGGCGAAGCCGTTCTACCTCACTCAATGATTTGCTTGTATGCAAGGCAGCATATGGATTCCCATTATGTGGCTCGAGAGCATTTTCGCCTTCCTCCAGATACTTCCTCACCCATGCGGAAACAAGGCTGTGATTTACTCCTTCTTCCTTTTCAATCCTCTCGATTGATATGTGTCCTTCCAGATGAAGCTGAATGATCCTTAGCTTTTCTTCCTTACTCCATTTCCGATGCGGTACGCCTTTCTTGCTCATCGTTTCTCCCCTTCCTTTCTCCTATTCTACAACATAAAAATGAAAGTAGGCACTTTTCAGTGTCTACTTTCATCTTACCAG
>JAFXUU010000043.1 GCA_017524845.1 Oscillospiraceae bacterium | reverse complement strand
TCGGAGCTGACGCTCGGCAGCGGCGTGACGTCCATCGGAAACCACGCGTTTTATTCCTGCAGCTCGCTGACGGGCGTGACCCTTCCCGACAGCGTGGAGACCGTCGGGGCCGGTGCGTTTTGCTTCTGTTCCGCGCTGTCGGACGTGAGGATCGGCAGCGGTGTGACGACCATCGGAAACGGTGCGTTCTACGGCTGCGGCGCCCTTTCCGTCCTGATGATCGGCAGCGGCGTGACGGCCATCGGGGACGATGCGTTCGGCGAATGCGGCGCGCTGACCGAAGTGTATTACGCCGGCAGTCCGGGGGAATGGGCCGCCGTCGTCATCGGCGATTACAACGAATCCCTGCTGAACGCCGGGATGCATTACGGGGAGATCCCCGCCAATCCGCCGGTCATCACGAAGCAGCCGGAGGATTATATCGGGCCGGAAGGCAGCACGGCGACCTTCACCGTGCTGGCCTCCGGCGACGGACTCAGCTATCAGTGGTGGGTGAAGAAGCCCAAGGCCTTGAAGTTCTCGAGATCCTCCATCACCGGGGACACCTACAGCGTGACCCTCACCGGAGCCCGGAACGGGAATCAGGTGTACTGCGTGGTGACGGACGCTTACGGGAACACGGCGCGGACGGGCGCCGTGCGCATGCGCGTCGCCGCGCCGGTCATCGTCGCCCAGCCGGAGGATTACGTCGGCCCCGCAGGCAGCACGGCTTCCTTCACGGTGCAGGCCTCCGGTTCCGGTCTCAGCTTTCAGTGGTACGTCAAGAAGCCCACGGCCAGAAAGTTCTCCAGGTCCTCCATCACCGGGGCCACCTACAGCGTGACCCTCACGGAAGCCCGCAGCGGCAATCAGGTCTACTGCGTCGTCACCGACGCTTTCGGCCAAAAAGTCCGGACGAACACCGCTACCATGACCGTCGGATAAACGTATGACGGCATGTGCGCCGCCGCGGAAACGTTTCCGCGGCGGCGCAGAGTTTCCTCCGTTGGGAATGCTTGTCAGACCCCGGGCGCTCTGATAAAATGAACTCAAATACGGAAAGTGCGAAAGGAAAACGGCTCATGAGGGGAAAAACGAAACGGGCGGCTTCCATGGCTCTGGCTCTGCTCCTGCTGCTGGCTCTGCTGCCCGCCGGGGCCGCGGCGGGATACGTGATCGCCGGCGGCGAATGCGGGGAAAACGTGACCTGGACCCTGGACAGCGACGGGGTGCTGACGATCACGGGCATCGGAGAGATCACGAGCCATCCCTGGATGGGAGATTACTCGGGAGACATCACGGAGGTCGTCATCAGCTACGGCGTGAAGGGCATCGGCGACGGCGCGTTCATATACTGCAGCGCCATAACGAGCGTGACGATCCCGGGCAGCGTAAAGTACATCGGGCAGCGTGCGTTTGCAAAATGCCTGTCGCTCACCGGCGCGACGATCCCGGCGGGGGTGACGAGCATCGGCCCCGGCGCGTTCGAAAGCTGCATCTCCCTTGCGGAGGTGACGATCCCCAACGGAGCGACGACCATCGGGGACGGGGCGTTTTACGGCTGCTTCGCGCTGACGGAGGCGGCGATCCCGGCCAGTGTGACAAGCATAGGCTACATTGCTTTTGAACAGTGCACCGCCCTGACGGGCTTCTCCGTGGACAAAAACAATCCGGCCTACAAGGACGTGGACGGCGTGCTGTTCAACAAAAGCGGGACGGAGCTGATCCAGTATCCCGCCGCCAGGGGCGGGGCTTATACGATCCCGGCCGGCGTAACCACCGTCGCGGACGCCGCGTTTGCCTACGCCGCCTCGCTGACGGAGGCGACGGTCCCGAACGGTGTGACGAAGCTCGGCGGCGTCGCGTTTTATCAATGCCCAAGCCTGACGCGCGTCAACCTCGGCAGCAGCGTCGAGAGCATCGGAGACCATGCGTTTGACTACTGCGCAGCGCTCCGCGACGTATACTATGCCGGCAGTGAAGCCGATTGGGCAGCCGTCGCCATGGAGACGGGCAACGACGAGCTTCTGAACGCGACGATGCATTTCATCACGCCCCTGAAGATCACGAAGCAGCCGGCGGATTACATCGGCGCGGCGGGCACGAAGGCCGTCTTCACCGTGGAGGCCCGGGGCGACGGACTTACCTACCAATGGTTCATCAAGAATCCCACGGCGGCGAAGTTCTCCAAATCCAGCGTCACCAAGGCCTCCTACACCGTGACACTCACTGCGGACAACAGCGGAAGGCAGCTCTACTGCGTCGTCACGGACCAGTATGGCAGCAGCGTACAGACGAACACCGTGAGCATGACCATGAAGGAGGCAGCCTTCGATGCGCCGGTGCTGAAGAGCGCCAGCGCGGGCACGAACGGCATCACCGTCACCTGGAACGCAGTCTCCGGCGCGACCACCTACCGCGTCTACCGCAAGACCGGCTCCGGCGGCTGGACCGCCCTGAAGGATGTGACCGGCACCGGCTATACGGATACCGCCGTCACCGGCGGCACGACTTACACCTACACCGTGAAAGCCTATAACGGCTCGGCCTGGAGCGGCTTCGAAGCCCAGGGCGTCTCCGCCACGGCCAAGGACGTCTTCGGCGCGCCGGTGCTGAAAAGCGCCAGCGCGGGGACGAACGGAATAACCGTCTCCTGGAACGCCGTCTCCGGCGCGACGCAGTACCGCGTCTACCGCAAGACCGGCTCCGGCGGCTGGACGGGCCTCAAGGACGTCACCG
>JAFXUU010000042.1 GCA_017524845.1 Oscillospiraceae bacterium | reverse complement strand
GGCGGCTTCGGCCTCCAGGCTTTTCAGCCGGGCTTCCGCCGCTTCTGCGGCGGCTTCCGCCTCCTGCCGGGCTTCCCCGGCGGCGGCCCGGCGGCGGGCGGCGGCCCGGCGCTCGTCCCGCAGGTGAAGGGCCAGCTCGTTCTGCAGGAGGGAACGCTGCTCGGTGAGCTTCGCCTTCTGCTCCCGCAGCTCGCTGAGACGCAGGTTCTCGCTTTCGATCCGCCGCAGCTTCCCCTGGAGCTCCAGACGGCGTTCCTCCGCCGCGGGGATGGCACCGCCGCTGCGCCACTTCCGCTTCCGCTGCCAGCGGCGCAGGCGCTCGTCCGCTTCGCTGTAGGAGCTGCGCTCCTCTCCGGAGGTCACCAGGCGGGTGATCTTCTTTTCCAGCTCGGCGTTGGCGTCCAGGGCGATATCCGCCCCGGAGATGAAGGCGCTGCGGCGGAAGACCGCCTCCGGCACGCCCAGCAGCGTTTCCCCGGGCACGCCGGACAGCAGCTCCGGCACCCGTTCTTCCGTGCCGGTATACACGGCCTCCGCCGCCCCCATGGGTTTGCCGCCGCCGGGGGAGGAACGCCGCAGGGTGACGTCCCTGCCCTGCCATATGATCTCCGCAGTCCCTGCCATGGGCGCGCCGCTCCAGGGCTGGTAGCGCAGCCGGTCCGGCAGGTAGCCGCTTTTCGGCCGGTCGGAGGTGGAGACGCCGTAGAGCATGGCCCGCAGAAAGGCGGCCCAGGTGGATTTGCCCGATTCGTTGGGGGCCTCGATGACGTTGAGACCGGGCTTCAGACGAAGCTCCGCCCCCTCCAGGCGGCCGAAGCTGGCCTTCAGGGTCTTCAGCTCCATCACAGGTCCTCCCGATAGTCCAGCGCAGCCAGGCCGAAGCGGGCGGCCAGGGTGATGGCGGCCCTTTCCTCCTCCGGCGCGGCGTCGTATTTCTTCTTCAGGATCCGCAGGAAGCTGCCCCGGAGGGTGTCCTCCCCGGCGTCCTCCCACAGGTCCGCCAGGATCCGCGTTTCGTCCCGCAGCTCCAGGTGGAAGCAGCGGCCCGCCAGGGCTGCCGCCAGGGCCTCCGTCTTCGGCTTTTCCGGCCACTGGCCCCGGAGGAGGATACGGTATACATGCGCCTTTGCCTCCGCGGGCAGGGCGGCCTCCACTGCGGAAAGGAGGCTCTCCGCCCCCGTCACGTCCACGGGCAGGATCTCGTATCGGCGGCCGGGCAGGGGCACGAACTCCCCGTCGCAGGCTTTTTCCGAGAGCTCCAGGCGCAGGAAGCCCTTTTCCCCGGTCTCGTCGAAGCCCCGGCCCATGAGGCAGCCGGGGTAGGCCCACAGGGTATCCCCGCTGCGCCGGAGATCGCTGAATGCGTGTGCGTGCCCCAGGGCGAGGTAACGGAGGCCGCTTTCGGCGATGTCCGCCTCGGCGATGGGCCCGTAGCCCCCCGCGCCCCCCACGTCCCCGTGGAGCACCATGAGCTGCATGCCCTCGCCCCCGGCCCGGAAATCCCGCAGCCGCGCCCCGGCCCGGGGAGAGGTGAAGGCCGCGCCCCAGACGGTGCAGCCCTTATCCGGCAGAGGCACGGCCTCCGGGTGGGCGTGGGTGAAAACGTGTACGTGCTCCCGGAGAGACATGCGTCCCCAGGGGCTTTCCGGGGCATAATAATCATGATTGCCCGGGGCGATGAAGACCCGGCAGGGGAGGGAATCGAGAAATCCCTCCACGGCCTCCGCCGTTTCGGCGTGGCATACGCTGCTGTCCAGCAGGTCTCCGGCCAGGAGCATGAGGTCGGCTCCGGCGGCGGCGCGGGCCAGATCGCCGAGAAGCTCCCGCTGCTCCCTGCGCCGAAGCACGGCCAGGTCCTCCGGCAGGGCGGCGAAGGGAGAATCCAGATGAAAGTCGGCAGCGTGGATGATCCGCAGCATAACTGTCTCCTTACTGATATGTAAAACGGCCGCGCACCCGCGGCGGCAGGTCTATTCCTCTATTCTCAGCGCCCGGACCCCCGTACACTTCCCCGTGGTCTCGTCCAGGGTGAAGACCGCGCACTCCAGCTTGGCGGGACCCGGCGCGCCGGTGAAGGGGACGTGGGGGTTGCCCAGGAACATGCTCACGCTCTGCTCCGGTCTTACCCCCAGCACAGAGACGGCGGGCCCGGTCATCCCCAGGTCGGTGATGTAGCCGGTGCCGCGGGGGAAGACGGCCCCGTCGGAGGTCTGCACGTGGGTGTGGGTGCCCCAGAGGGCGGAGACCCGCCCGTCCAGATGATAGCCCATGGCCAGCTTTTCGCTGGTGGCCTCCGCGTGGAAATCCACCAGGGTGAAGGCGGCCTTCCGTTCCTTCAGCAGCCGGTCCACGGCCAGGAAGGGATTGTCCGGCCCGAAATCCATGTCGCAGCGGCCGATCAGGTTCACCACAAGCACCGTCCCGAAGGGCGTGTCGAATTCCGCCCAGCCCCGACCGGGCACCTGCGGCGCGTAGTTCAGCGGGCGGAGGATGCGGGGGCAGTCCTCCAGATAGGGCTTGATCTCTCCCCGGCGGAAGGCGTGATTCCCCAGGGTGATCACGTCGGCCCCCGCGTCCAGGATCTCGTCGGCCTGGCGGGGGAGGATGCCGGTGCCGCAGGCGTTCTCCCCGTTCACCACGGTGAAATCCGCCTCCGTCATCCGCCGGAGGGAGCGCAGCTTGTTCCTGAGGAAACGCAGCCCGCTCTCGTTCACCACGTCTCCCACGGCCAGGATGTTCATGCCTCCGCCTCTTTTCTTCCTTGGTGGCGTCATTATAGCATAGTCTCGGGGGAAAAAAAACAAGATTTCGCTTTACATTCGGGAAAGTGCGTGGTAAAATGACGTGCTCTAACCAGAGCAGCCCCTCCGCTTGGTTATGGGATACGGTCCCTTTCCCTCCATGACCCAGCCCAGCGGGCAATCGAATAGGAAAGGAATCAAGATCACCATGATGCAGAAAGATGAAAAGACCTCCATCATCGAGGCCAACCGCACCCACGAGACGGATACCGGCTCCCCCGAGGTGCAGATCGCCATTCTCTCCGCCCGGATCAGCAATCTGACCGAGCACCTCAAGGTCCATCCCAAGGACAACCATTCCCGCCGCGGCCTCTTCAAGATGATCGGCCAGCGCCGCAGCCTGCTGGACTACCTCGCCCGCAAGGACATCGAGCGCTACCGTGCCATCATCGCCAAGCTGGGCATCCGCAAGTAAGTGAATCCGGGGGGCTGCCCGAAACGGGCAGCCCCCACAAACATGTGACAGCGGCCGGAACCGACCTATTTAGCAGTTGAAAAAGGGCTGCCGCGGGCAGCGTTTTTTCAAGTGCTAAAGGGTGGGGACTCGCCGCGGAAAGGAAGAAAAAATGATCATTACCCACAGAGAGTTCCCCAACGAGAAGACGTGGACCATGGATTACGCCGGCCGCAAGCTGAGCTTCACCGTGGGCAAGTTCGCCGAGCTGGCCAACGCCGCCGTGATGACCCGCTACGGGGACACCACCGTCCTGGTGGCCTGCACCGCCTCCCCCCGTCCCAAGGAGGGCGTGGATTACTTCCCCCTGAACGTGGACTTTGAGGAGAAGCTCTATGCCGTGGGCCGCATCCCCGGCGGCTTCCTGCGCCGGGAAGGCCGTCCCAGCGAGAAGGGCACCCTGGCTTCCCGTATGATCGACCGGCCCATGCGTCCTCTGTTCCCCTCCGACCTGCGCAACGACGTGGTCATCTCCTGCCTGGTGCTGTCCGTGGATCCGGACTGCTCCCCTGAGATCACCGCCATGCTG